>NZ_SPVG01000146.1 GCF_004614165.1 Duganella callida
TAGCGCATGCGCTACGGCAGAGCCCGTGTGCGATTGGCAGAACTGACCCCGGATTATGGGGCGGTGGCGCGTTCGAGGTCGGTGAGCCAGCGGATGGCGTGCGCGCGGTCGGTGCCGCACATGTCGGCCGCGGGCTGCAGGCCGCCGCAGAAGGCGGGGCGCGCGGGCTGGCCGAAGATCAGGCAGCGGTTGTCGTCCGCCAGTTGCACGCAGCGCACCCCCGCCGGCTTGCCGTCGGGCATGCCGGGGATGGGGCTGGTGATGGAGGGGGCCGTGCAGCAGGCGCCGCAGTTCGGTCGGCACTCCAGGGAAGTGGTCGCGTGCATAGGGGCGGTATTTTACGCCACTTCCATCAGCAGCACTTCGGTGGCGTCGATGGCGCTCAGCGTCAGCCGCTGTTCGCCGTCGATCACCGCGCCGTCGCGGGCCGCCAGTTCGGTAGCGTTCACCGCCAGCCGGCCGTTGACGGCCACCACGTAGGCGCGGCCGGACAGGCGGTGCTCGATGCGCTCGCCGGCTTGCAGCGTCGCCGCCAGCAGACGGGCGTCGGCGCTCAGTGGCAGCGCGCCTTCGGCCTGGTCGGTTGCGTCGCCGCTGGCCAGCACGGCCAGCCTGCCGCTGCGTTCCGGGCGCGGAAAGCGTTTCGTCCGCCACGACGGTGCGCCGCCGGCGGTGCGCGGATGCAGCCAGATCTGGTACAGCAAGGTCGGCTCGTTTTCGCGGTTGTGCTCCGAGTGGACGATGCCTTCGCCCGCGCTCATCACCTGCACGTCGCCGGCTTCGATGCGGTGCTGGTTGCCCAGGCTGTCCGCGTGGGTGATGGCGCCGCGCCGCACGTAGGTGATGATCTCGACGTTGCGGTGGGCGTGCATGGGAAAGCCGGAGTCCGGCGCGAATTCGTCGTCGTTCCACACATGCAGCGCGCCCACCGCGCCATATTCCGGCCGCCCCATGCCGGCGAAGCGGAAGTGCAGCCGGGCCTTGAGCCAGCCGGCATCGCTGCCGGCCAGCGAGGCGTAAGGACGCGGCGTGATCATACCTGCGCCAGGCCACCGTCGACGAACAGCTCGGCGCCGTTGACGAAGCTGGAGTCGTCCGAGGCCAGGAAGGTGACGGCGCTGCCGATTTCGCTGGCCTCGCCCACGCGGCCCATCGGCACCTGGCTGGCCAGGTAGTCGAGCAGACCTTGCTGCTGGGCGGCGTCGTCGCCGGCCAGTTCCACCAGGCCCGGGGTTTTGATCGGTCCGGGCACGATGGTGTTGATGCGGATGGCACGGTCTTTCAAGTCCAGGATCCAGTTGCGGGCGAAGGCGCGCACCGCGGCTTTCGAGGCGGCGTAGACGCTGAAGGCGGCCGTGCCGGTGGTGGCGGCGGTGGAGCCGGTCAGGATCACCGAGGCGCCTTTGCTCAGCAGCGGCAGCGCTTTCTGCACGGTGAACAGCACGCCCTTGACGTTGCGGTCGAAGGTGTCGACGTAGTGGTCTTCGGTGATCGCGTCCAGTGGCAGCATGGAGCCGCCGCCGGCATTGGCGAACAGGACGTCGAGGCGGCCGTGGCGGGTTTTGATCTCGGCGTACAGTTTATCCAGGTCGCCCAGGCGCGACGAGTCGATGCGCAGGCCGGTGGCGCCGTGGCCGACGGCGTCCACCGCGGCGGCCAGTTCCGCCTCGCGGCGGCCGGTGATGATCACGGTGGCGCCTTCGGCGGCGAAGCGTTTGGCGGTGGCCAGGCCGATGCCGCTGGTGCCGCCGGTAACCAGTGCGATTTTGTTTGCGAGTTTCATGATCGTTTCCTTTAGTGTTGGTTGAGAAGTGCTGCTCGGTGAAGACATAGTACGCAGCCGCCAGATGTTTTAAAATAGAAGCAATCGCAAACTATCGTTGCAGAATTGTCGATGTCAAAAATTCCAGATTTTGAAGGACTGGCGATGTTCGCCAAGGTGGCCGAGGAACGCTCGTTCGCCGCGGCGGCGCGGGCGCTGGGCGTATCGGTGGCGACGGTGTCGCGCGGCGTGAGCCGGCTGGAGGACCGCCTGGGCGCGCGCCTGCTCAACCGCAGTTCGCGCCAGCTGGCGTTGACCGAGTTCGGTCACACGATCGCCGAAAGCGCCAGCCGCATCTACCGCGAGGCCGAAGCCACCGAAGGCGCGGCGCGCGAGATGTCGGTGCAGCCGCGCGGCCTGATCAAGTTTGCCGCGCCGATGTCGTTCGGCCTGCGCTGGGTGGCGCCGCTGCTGCCGGAGTTCTTCCAGCGCTATCCGGAGGTGTCGGTCGACCTGCACCTGTCGGATGCCACGGTCGATCTGGTCGGCGATGGCTATGACGCGGCGCTGCGCATCGCCGTGCTGGGCGATTCCGCGCTGGTGGCGCGCAAACTGTGTTCGGTGTCGCAGGTGCTGCTGGCGGCGCCCGCGTATCTGGAGCGGCATGGTGCGCCGTCCCATCCCTCGGAACTCAGTGCTCATGCCTGCCTGGCCTATGCCTATCGCGCGCGCAGCCCGGCGTGGCGCTTCACCAGCGAGGAGGGCGAGGAGGTCAGCGTGGTGCCGGAAGGTCCGCTGCGCGTAAACAATGCCGATGCGCTGATCCCGACCGTGCTGGCCGGCGTGGCGATCTGCGAACTGCCGGAATTCATGGCCAGCGAATACGTGCGCGACGGCCAGCTGGTACAGCTGCTGCCGACCTGGCGCATGGCGACCGGCGGCCTGTATTTTGTGCGGCCATCGGCACGTGCCAGGCCGGCCAAGGTGGAGGCGCTGGCTAGCTTTCTTGCCGAGCGCCTGGCGACGCCCGAGTGGCAACTGCCGCAGCAGAAGTAGCCAGCCACCCGGCCACCTGCCGCGCCACCCAGGGGCCATCGTCCAGCGGCAGATCGTGACCAGCGGTGGGATGCACGCGGTGCGGCGCCTGCCAGGCCTGCGCCAGATTGGCTGAGCAGCGTGGATCGACCAGCTGATCGCCGGCGCTGCTCAGCACCAGCACCGGAACGGCGGGCCGCGCGGCCGGGGCGCGGAAGCGGGCGGCGGACCACAGCTGGCGCAGCGCGTTGGCGCGCGTGACCGGATATTCGCGCTGGTAGGCCAGCCAGCGCGTCAGCATGCCTTCGCGGTAGGCCATGTCGCCCTCGCGGCTGGTCAGCCGCAGGATCAGACGTTCCTGGTTTTCCACGCCGCCCTTGAACACCTGCCTCAGTATCGATGGGTAGTTCTGCCAGCGCAGCCGCTGGTGGAAGCGGCTGTAGGGCCGCATGCTGGTGTTGATCAGCACACAGCGCTCGACTTCCTGCGGATAGCGGCTGGCCCATTCCACCGCCACCATGCCGCCCAGCGACAGGGCCAGCAGCGAATAGGGCGCCGGTACGCCGCGCGCGCGCAAATCCTGGCGGCAGAACTCCACCATCGCGGCCACCGTGGTGGCGCTACGCAGCGCGTGCTGTTCGCCGTTGCCGGGCAGGTCGGGCGTGATGATCACGGCATCCGGCACCGCCTCGGCCAGTTCGCCGGCGAAACGACCCCAATGGCGCTGTTCGCGCATCAGTCCCCGCAGCAGCACCCAGTGGCTCATGAGTGATACCACTGCGTCAGCGCGCGGCGATGATGGAAGGTGCGCGTCATTCCGGACGGCAGCCAGCGCGTATGGCTGGTGGCCGCGCGCATCAGGAAGTCGAGCAGGATCAGGTGCCGCCGCAGCACGCGTTGCAGACGGTGGCGTGCGGTCGGGTTGAAGATGGCGATGCGGTCGAAGATCTGGCGCGGGTTCTTCTTCACCCACAGCCAGGAGCCCATCTCCAGCGTGAGCGGCAGGAACACGCGCTCGCTGTAGGCGGTGCCGTTCAGGTACAGATAGTCCCACAAGTCGCCATGGGTGCGGTACTGGCGGCTCTGCGGCTCGAACACGTAGTTGTGGTTGGGGTAGGCCTGGGTGTACATCTCTTCCAGCGCGCCGATGTCGGCCAGATGCGGGATCGGCGTCGCCGTGTGCGCGTGCGGGAACCAGATGCGGTCGCGCAGGCCAAAGCCCGAGTGACAGTCGAGCGCCATGCTGAACTGGCGTGTCAGCAGCTCGCGTTCCACCAGCTCGCACACCGCCTGGCTTTCCGGCTCCATCGGCGCGCCCTCGGCGCCGCGGAACCACGGCAGGTGATGGCTGAAGCGCTGCCCGCCCAGCATGAAGGGCACGCGCTCGACGGCGCTCATCGGCGCGTTGCGCATCAGGTCCACGCCTTGCGGATTGCAGCGCGTGGCCTGCCACATGCCCCCAGGGTTCACCAGCGGCATCAGCACCAGCCGCAGCGACTGCAGCTGCTGGTGCAACGTATCGTCCCAGCGCAGCCGCGCCAGCAGGTTCTCGAGGAAGGACAGCACCACCTGGGTGCCGATGCGTTCCAGCCCGTGGATGCCGCCGAAGATGCCCAGCGCCGGCACGTCCGGGGCCGGATTGCCGATGGCGATGCTGTAGACCGGGAACTGGCGGCCGTCCATCGCCACCGTGCAGGACGTGCGCACCTCCAGATGTTTTCCACCTTCGTCGATCAGACGTTTCAGGGTGATCAGTTCGGGCAGATTCTTTTCCGGCATGGCGCGCTACGTAAAAAGAGATGTGCGCTAGTGTAGCCGATATTGCTAGCTTGCCGTCGCCGCCAACGACAGCAAGGTTTCGCGGAAGTTGGCCACCAGCGGCCGCAGGTTGATGCGGTGCCATGCCGCCCACAACGGCGCGCGATAACTGAACCACGGCAGCTCGCGCAGCACCACGCCCGGCGGCGCCTGATGCCGCAGGCCCTGCTGCACCAGCGCCACGCCCAATCCGGCCGCCACCAGGCCCAGCGCGGTGGTGGGTTCGCTGGCCTCCATCTTGATGCTGGGGGTGAAGCCCGACCGCACGCAGGCGGCCACGAAGTTGTGGTGATGTTCGCCCGTTTCGTGATGGCGCACCACGATCCAGTCCTGGCCGGCCAGATCGTCCGGCTTCAGTTCCGTGATGTCGGCCAGCGGATGGCCCTCCGGCAGCGCCAGGATCATTGGATCGCTCAGCACGCGCGCCGCTTCCAGGTCGGGATCGTCGGCCGGCGGCGGATCGCACACCAGCGCAATGTCCAGGCTGCGCTGGCGCAGTCCTTCCAGCTGCTCGGACGAGTGCAGGCTGTAGAGCGCCACGTGCACGTTCGGCCGCGTTGCGCGCAGGGTGCGCAGGCCGCCGGGCAGCACGCCGGCATGCATGGCGTTTTCGATGTAGCCGATACACAGGCCCCCCTCGTCGCCGCGTCCCAGGCGCTTGGCCAGCGCCTCCAGCCGCCGGGCGTGGGTGAGGAAGGCCTGCGTCTCGGCCAGGAAAGTGCGGCCGTCACGGGTCAGGCGGATGCGTTGCTGGCTGCGTTCGAACAGCGTCAATCCCAGCTTTTCCTCCAGTTGGGCGATCTGTCGGCTCAGCGGCGATTGCGAGATATGCAGCTTCTCGGCGGCGCGGCCCACATGTTCCTCTTCGGCCACGGTGACGAAATACTGGAGTTGGCGGATGTCGAGCATTTGAGACCTCGAATGACTTAAGTTGTGCAAATTATGTCTTGGACAGTCTAAAGTAGTCAATCTAAACTTTGCCTCAGTTCTTCAAATTACTCCTCCGAAAGGAATCGACATGAGCATCCGTAACAAACTGCAAAGCAAACTGGGTTTTGGCGCCGCACCGCTGGGCAATATGTTCCGCAACATCCCTGACGAAGAAGCACTGGCCACCGTGGAAGCGGCCTGGAATCAGGGCGTGCGTTACTTCGACACCGCGCCGCTGTACGGCGCCGGCCTGTCCGAGCTGCGCATCGGCGAAGCGCTGGCCAAGTACAAGCGTGACAAGTACATCCTCAGCACCAAGGTCGGCCGCGTGATCCTCGACGAAGTGGAAGATCCGTCGGCGCGCCAGCTGGGCGAGAAGGGGGGCGTGTTCCAGTTTGGCCGCCCTAACAAGATTGTCAACGACTACACCGCCGACGGCACCCTGCGCTCCATCGAGGACAGCCTGAAACGCCTGAAGACCGACCACCTGGACATCGTCTTCATCCACGACGTGGCGCAGGACTTCTACGGCGACAGCTGGCTGCAGCACTTCGAAACGGCCCGTACCGGCGCCTTCCGCGCCCTCGATCGCCTGCGTGACGAAGGCGTGATCAAGGGCTGGGGCCTGGGCGTGAACCGCGTCGAACCGGTGGAACTGATGCTGGAACTGGATGAACCGAAACCGGACGTGACCCTGCTGGCCGGTCGCTACACGCTGCTCGATCACGAACGCGCGCTGCAGCGCCTGATGCCGACGGCGCTCAGGCACGGCATGGACGTGGTGGTCGGTGGCCCATACAGCTCGGGCATCCTGGCCGGCGGCGCCCATTTCGAATACCAGAAAGCCTCGCCGGAAATCATCGCCAAGGTGGAGCGCATCAAGGCCATTGCCCAGCGTCACAACGTCAGCGTCAAGGCGGCCGCACTGCACTTCGCGCTGGCCAATCCGGCGGTGGCGGCAGTGATCCCGGGCGCCAGCCGTCCGGAGCGCATCGCCGAGGACCATGCGGCGCTGAACGAAAAAGTGCCTGCCGCCTTCTGGCAGGAGATGCGTGAACAGAAACTGGTGGCGGACAATGCGCCCCTGCCAGGCGACAAGGAGTAAGACCATGGCCAGCACGATTGCAAGCATTACGCTCCCGGTGAGCGCGGACCGTGTCTGGCAGCTGATCGGCGGGTTCAACTCGCTGCCCGATTGGCTGCCATACATCCCGCAAAGCGAATTGAGCGAGGGTGGCCGCATCCGCACCCTGGCCAATCCGTCCGGCGACGCCATCGTCGAACGGCTGGAAGTGTTCAACGACGAGGAACGCTACTACAGCTATTCGATCCTGAAGGCGCCGTTCCCGTCCCGCGATTACTACGCCACGCTGCGCGTCAAGCCGGCCGGCGAGACGACATCGGTGGTCGAGTGGGCCGGCTGCTTTGCGCCGGTCGGCGTCAGCGACGAGGAAGTGGTCAGGCTGTTCCACGGTATTTACACCGACGGGCTGCAGGCGCTGGCGCAGAAGATCATGGAAGTGCCGGCGCTGGGCGTGGGTACCTTCCGTCTGCAGGGCGAGGCGGCGTTCGATTCGGTACGCAATGCGCTGGAAGCCGGCTACCGCGTGATCGACACCGCGCAGATCTACGGTAACGAGGCCGAAGTCGGCGCCGCCATCGCGGCCAGCGGCGTGCCGCGTTCGGCGCTGTACCTCACCACCAAGATCTGGATCGACAATCTGTCGCGCGACAAGCTGATACCGAGCCTGAAGGAGAGCCTGGCCAAGCTGCGCACCGATTACGTCGACCTGACCCTGATCCACTGGCCCTCGCCCGGCGACGCGGTGGCGCTGAAGGAGTTCATGGAAGCGCTGGCGGAAGCCCGCGAGCAGGGGCTGACGCGGCAGATCGGCATCTCCAACTTCACCATCGATCTGATGCAACAGGCGATCGAGGTGGTGGGCGCGGAGGCGATTGCCACCAACCAGATCGAGCTGCATCCGTACCTGCAGAACCGCAAGGTGGCCGAGTTTGCGCGTCAGAACGGCATCCACGTCACCTCGTACATGACGCTGGCTTACGGCAAGGTGCTGAGCGATCCGACCATCCTCGCTATCGCCGAACGGCATCAGGCGACACCGGCGCAGGTGGTGCTGGCCTGGGCGATGCGCCTGGGCTACGCGGTGATCCCGTCGTCGACCAAACGCGCCAACCTGGAAAGCAACCTGAAGGCGCGTGAACTGAATCTGAGCGACGACGATATGGCGCAGATCGGTGCGCTGGATCGCGGCGAGCGCCTGACCAGCCCTCAAGGCCTGGCGCCGGCCTGGGATTGATCAGGCCATCGTTGCGGCGACCAGCGCGATCTGCTCCCGCAGCCAGCGCTGGGCCGGATGTGCATCGTTGCGCCGGTGCCAATGCAGCACGAACGGCACCGGCGCCAGATTGATTTCCTTCGGCAGCGACATCAGCGCCAGCTGATCGCGCATGCCGCTGGCTTCCACCGCGCCTCTCATCATCGTCGCCAGCAGATCGCTGCGGGCGACGATGCCGGGGACGGCGTACATCTGCGGCAGGGCCAGCGCGATGCTGCGTTTGCGTCCCAGCTGCGCCAAACTGGTATCCACCAGGCCGACGCCATCCCCCTCCGGCGACACCAGCAGGTGCTGGTACGACAGGAAAGCCTCCAGCGTCATCTTCCTTTTGGTCAGCGGATGTTTTTTGCGTGCGACGCAGACGAAAGCTTCCTCGAACAATGCCATGGTCGGAATGCGCGGCGTGTCGCCGGCGGGGACGCCGACGGCCGCATCGGCCTCGCCCGCATCGAGCAGCGCCAGCGCGTCCTCGCGCGCGGTGAACGCCTTGACGCGCAGGGTGACGCCCGGCGCCCGCCGCGCCAGCCGTTCCTGCAGCGCCGGCAGCAGCCGGAAGGCCGGATGCTCCGACAGGCCGAGCGTGAACCGCACGGTCGACCGCGCCGGATCGAACGCCTGCGTGAAGTCCAGCGTGCGCTGGATGCTGGCCAGCGCCTCGCCCAGCGGCGCCGCCAGCTCCAGCGCGCGCGGCGTGGGCTGCAGGCCGCTGGCGCTGCGCACGAACAAGTCATCCTTCAACAACAGCCGCAGACGCGCCAGCGCCGCGCTCATGGCGGGCTGGGTACGGCCGATGCGCACGCCTGCGCGCGTGACGTTGCGCTCGCACATGAGCGCGTCGAAAGCCACCAGCAGATTGAGGTCGATTCCATGTAAATCCATGCGGTGGATAATACTGCATATCCATTATCGATTGGACTTGCGTGCGGCGTGGGCGCTACAGTGAACGGGTCATTCACTCACCCGGAAAGCACACCATGACCATGCAGGACAACGGCCTGACCACGGCCCAGCAACAGGCAATCGAACATCTCTACCGCGCCTTCAACGAGCACAATCCCGAGCTGCTGCATCTGGCGGTCGCGCCGGACTGGCAGGACATTCCGCTCGGCCCGGGCCAGCAGCCGGGCCTGGAAGGCATGAAGCCGATCATCGGCATGTTCACCGCCGCGTTCCCCGACGTGAAGATCACCGTCCTGGACATGTTCGGCCGCGACGGCAAGGCGGCGGTGCGCGCGCAGATCACCGGCACGCATCGCGGCGAGTTTTTCGGCATTCCGCCGACCGGCAAGCCGATCGCCATCGCCATCCATGAATTCCATGATCTGTCGGCGGACCGCGTGACCCGCACCTGGCACCTGGAGGACTGGTTCGGCATGCTCAGTCAGGTGGGCGCCTGGCCGGCGGCCTGATTTGACTTGGACGGGCGATGATGGCATAGTCGTCCTTCATTCCCCATGAGGTGTTCGTACGATGTGATCAACGATGCAGTTATCTGAATGACCAGGTGTCCCGCAACGGGACGGTTATCACGCATCGACTGAAAACATCACCATGACGAATACCTTGCTGACGCTGGAAGGCGTCTCCTATGCGCTGGCCGACGGCCGCATTCTTTTCCACGATTTGAACGAAGTGTTCGACCAGCGCCGCACCGGGCTGGTGGGACGTAACGGCGCCGGCAAGAGCGTGCTGGCGCGCGTGATGGCCGGCGAGCTGGCGCCGTCGTCGGGCCGCTGTGTGCGCAACGGTGCGGTGCACTATCTGGCGCAGCAGATCGCGCAGGATGCACATGCCACGGTGGCCGCACTGGCCGGCGTGGGGCCGGCGCTGGAGGCTTGGCAGCGTATCGCGCAAGGCAGCGCCGATCCCGCCGATTTCGATGCGGTGGGCGAGCGCTGGGATCTGCGCGAGCGGCTGCAGTCGCAACTGGAGCAGCATGGCCTGGCGCATCTGCGGCCGGAGACGCCGGCTTCGTCGCTGAGCGGCGGCGAGGCGATGCGCGTCTCGCTGATCGCGGCGTGGTTGTCGGAAGCGGCGTATCTGATACTCGACGAACCGAGCAACCATCTCGACCGCGCCAACCGCGAGGCGCTGCTGGCGCAACTGCGGCGCTGGCCCGGCGGGCTGCTGGTGATCAGCCATGACCGCGAGCTGCTGGAGCAGATGGAGCGCATCGTCGAACTGTCGCCGCTGGGATTGCGCGGTTATGGCGGCGGTTATGCCCTGTACGCCGAATGCCAGCGCGCCGAGCGCGAAGGCGCGCAGCGACAGCTGGAGCAGCGCAAGCTGGAACGCAGGCGCGAAGCGCAGTCCATGCGCGAGCAGCAGGAGCGGCAGGAACGGCGCGCGGCGAAAGGCACCGCCGAGGGGCGTGAGGCGAATCAGGCAAAGATACTGCTGGGCGGGCAAAAGAACCGTGCCCAGGGTACGGCCGGCAAGTTGCGGCAGCAGCACGCGGAACAGCGGGCGTTGTTGTCGCAACGCGTGCAGGAAGCGGCGCGCCAGGTTGTGCCGGATGCCGTCATCGCCATGCACGCGCCGGGCGGCCAGCAGGCTGCGCGCCAGCGCCTGGCGGTGCTGGAAGAGGTGGTGCTGCCATACACGACCGCCGCCGGCATCAGCCTGACGATCACCGGCCAGCAGCGCATCGGCGTGACGGGGCCGAACGGCTGCGGCAAGTCGACATTGCTGAAGGTGCTGGCGGGCCAGCTGGCGCCGCGGTCGGGACGCTGCGAGGTGCGCGCGCGGGTGGCGTTGCTGGATCAGCAGCTGGCCGGCCTGGCGCCGCAGCGCTCGGCCATCGAGCACCTGCTGGAGGTCAACCGTGGCGCCGGTGAAGCGGCGCTGCGCACCTGCCTGGCGCAAATGGGGCTGGACGCACAACTGGCCGCCGCGCCCACCGCGACGCTGAGTGGCGGCGAACGCCTGAAAGTGGCGCTGGCCTGCGCGCTGTACGCGCATCCGCCGGCGCAGCTGCTGCTGCTCGACGAACCGAACAACCACCTGGACCTGAGCGCGCTCGAAGCGCTGGAAGCCATGCTGCGCCAGTATCAGGGCGCGTTGATGGTGGTATCGCACGACCCGGTATTGCTCGGATCGCTTGCGCTGACCCACCGTTTGCAGGCCACGGAAAGCGGCTGGACGCTGATTTCAGAGTAACCGCTCACTGCCTGTACGGTTCACGTACTGTAGCGTTTCGCGGCGGCGCAATATGGTACTGTGTAAGGACAAACCGCGCGGTGAAGGGGAGACGATGGACATGCGTATATTGATCGTCAGTGCCGACGCGGCCGAACGCCGGCGCATGCAGCGCCTGCTGCGCAGCGCGCCGGGCGACGAGGATCAGATCAGCTGCCACGGTGTCGCCGCACTCGACGAGCTGCCGCGCCTGGCCGGCGACGTCCCCGAGCTGATATTGCTGAACCCGCATTTGACGGACGACGCCGAAGGCGATATCTGGCGCATTTTGTCGGCGTATTACCACACCGTGCCGATTGTGGTGCTGGCCTGCGACAGCACCCTGATGCAGGCCAGGCAGGCGGTGGTGCGCGGCGCCGTCACCCACGTGCTCAGCGCCACCATCGGCCGCGAGCCGCTGCGCCAGATGTTACGGGCGGTGGTGATCGCCACCCGCCGCGCCGGCGCCGACGCCGGCGCGCATCACCAGTACCGCGCGGTGACCGAGGCCATGGCGGACGGCGTGCTCACCACCGACGCGCGCGGCTGCATCGACTACGCCAACCCGGCCGCGCTGCGGCTGCTGAATGCGAGCGCGCCAGACGTGCAGGGCACGCCGATCGGTCAGCTGATGGCGTTGCGCGACGCCGAGACGCAGGTGCAGATCGAACATCCCGTGCTGCGCGTGCTGGCCACCGGCGGCGTGGTGCGGCTGTCCGGCGGTTGTGTCCTGACCCGGCAGGGCGACCCCGACATCATGATCCAGGACGCCACCTCGCCGATCCGCGACAGCGCTGGCGCCGTCAGCGGGGTGGTGATGACCTTCCACGACATCACCAGTGCGCATGCGCTGAAACAGCAGGTCGACCACCTGGCGTGGCACGATTTTCTGACCGGTCTGCCGAACCGGTTTGCGGCCCAGCGCCATCTGGAACAGATTCTGGCCGAAGCCAAGGTGCGCGCGGTGCCGCTGGCGGTGATGTACCTGGACCTGGACAAGTTCAAGGCGGTCAACGACCACCACGGCCACGCCGCCGGCGACGCCCTGCTGATCTCGGTGACCACGCGTCTGCGCGCGTGCTTCCGCAGCATCGATCTGATCAGCCGCCAGGGCGGCGACGAGTTCCTGGTGCTGATGGCGCCGGGCAGCGCGCGCATCGATGCCACCCAGGCCGCGGAGCGTATCCACGATGCCATCGCCCGCCCGCACCAGGTGGACGGCACCGAGGTGAAAGTCGGCTGCAGCATCGGCATCGCGCTGTTTCCCGAGCATGGCAACTGCGGCGACGCGCTGCTGCGCCATGCCGACACCGCGCTGCAGGCGGCCAAGGTGGAGGGCCGCAACACCTGGCGCTTTTTCAGCCGCAGCCTGCTGGCGAATGTGGTGGAACGCCGGCAGATGGAGGATGGCATGCGGCGCGCGATGTGCGAAGGCGAGTTCGAACTGCATTACCAGCCAAAGATCCGCCTGTCCGACGGCACCCTGTGCGGCTGCGAGGCGTTGCTGCGCTGGCAGCATCCCGACTGGGGCTGGGTGGCGCCGGGGCGTTTCATCCGCAGCGCCGAGGAATGCGGGTTGATCGTGACGCTGGGACGCTGGGTGATGCGCGAGGCCCTGGCACAGGCGCGCCTGTGGCAAAACAGCGGCCTGCGGTTTGGTGCGATCGCCATCAATGTCTCGACACTGGAGCTGGCGCAGGTCGATTTCGCCGATTATCTGGAACACCAGATCGACGTTTCGGGCCTGGCGGCGTCCAGGCTGCAGCTGGAACTGACCGAATCGGCCATGATGCACGACATGCGCGGCGCCGGCGGCGTGCTGCAGCGCCTGAAAGACACCGGGCTGTCGCTGGCGATCGATGACTTCGGCACCGGTTATTCCAGTCTGAGCTACCTGGCCGAACTGCCGATCGACCTGCTCAAGGTGGACCGCAGTTTTGTCCACGGCATCGACCATGCCGACACGCGCCGTCAGACATTGCTGCGCGCGGTGCTGGCGCTGGTGGACAACCTGGGGCTGTCGGCCGTGGCCGAGGGCATAGAAACCTCGGCCGAAATGACCTTCCTGGCGGATGCCGGCTGCGGGCAGGGCCAGGGCTACTACTACAGCCAGGCGCTGGACGCCTGCAGCTTCGAGCGGCGCTTCCTGGCGCCGCCGCAGTGAAGCTGCGCCGGTTATGGGGTGCGCGGCCGCAACACGGCCACCGCGCCGCCGGATGGCGCCAGCTTCAGCGTCAGGCTCTGCATCGCCGTGACCGCGCCACCGCCGGCCTGCAGATGCGTGGCGTCGGCACCGTCCTGCAAGACATCGGCGTGGTAGCCGCCTTTGCCCAGGAAGGACAGCGGCACCTTCAGCGTCCGTTCGGTTTCGTTGGTCATGGCGCCGAGGTACCACACATCGCCCTTGCGGCGCGCCGAGACGATGTATTCGCCGATGTCGCCCGCCACGATGCGCGTTTCATCCCAGGACGTCGGCACGGTCTGGATGAACTCCGCGCCGTCGGCCCAGGAACCGTCGGCATTCTTGTACGCGGCCGGGCTGTCGGACACCATCTGGAACGGGCTGTCGTACACCACGTACATGGCGACGGCCTGGCCGCGCGTGGTCATCACCATCGGTTCGTGATTGCGTTGCGCGAAGGTGGCCGGCGTGGCGTTGTGGAAGCCGCCCGGCGTGTAATCCATCGGCCCGAGGATCATGCGCGTGAACGGCAGCGTGACGTTATGCGTGGCGGTGATGCGCGCGCTCCACTTGTTGTTCTCGGCGCCCAGCACCCCTTCCTGGGTGATGAAGTTGGGCCAGGTGCGGTTCAGGCCATTCGGCGGATAGGCGCCGTGCAGATCCACCATCAACCTGTACTCTGCGGCCTTGCTCAGTACCTTGTGATACCAGTCGACCATCTCCTGGTCGTTGCGGTTCATGAAGTCCACCTTCACGCCCTTGATGCCCCAGGCGGCATACTGTTTGAAGGCGGCGTCCATCTGATTGTCCAGCTGCTGCCACTGCACCCACAACCACACGCCCACGCCCTGCGACCTGGCGTATTGCAGCAGCGCCGGCATGTCCACGGCCGGCTTGGCGCGGGTGACGTCGGCCTGCGGATTCGGCTCGACGTCGCTGCCGACCGACCAGCCTTCATCGATCAGGATGTCGTCCAGCTTCATCTCCCTGGAAAAATCGATGAACGCCTTGTAGGTGGCGGTGTTGATGCCGGCGCCCGGCACCTTCACCGCCCAGTCGTTCCACCAGTCCCACGCCGTCTTGGACGGCTTGATCCAGCTGGTGTCCCTGATTTGCGAGGGAGCGGCCAGGGTCGGAATCAGCGACGACGCGGCCAGGTCGCCCGGCGCGTCGCCCAGCATCACCACCCGCCACGGCGTGCGGAAGCCCCGGCCCTGCAACTGCACGCTGGCGGAGACGGTCTTGCGGAAGCGGTAGTCGCGGTTGTTGTCGAAGCGCGGCGGCAGCGTGATCATCACGCCCAGTCCCGCATCGCCGCGACCGGACAGGTACATGCCCGGGTAATCCTTCACGTCGGATTCGGCGATGGCGAAGGTGGTCGTGCCGGCGCCGGTCTTGCACACCAGCGGCGCCATGTAGTTGTGGAAGTTGCGGATCTGCGAAGCCTTCACCGGGTCGTATTCCGCCTCGAAGCTGGTGTCGAAACGGCCCATGTTGGCGCCCCAGCAGTCGTAGTCCCTGGCGAAGTTGAACTGGGTGGCCTCGTTCATCACCTTGAACGCTTTCAGGCCGGCCTGCTCCGGCACCAGGTAGCGCAGCGCCACGCCGTTGTCGTAGGCGCGTACCAGCAGGTGGAACTGCAGCGGCCTGCCATCCTTGCCGCTGGCGGTGAAGGCCAGGTCGGACTGATTGTAACGATCGGGTGCGCTGCGCGCCTTGCCGGCGACGATCTCGTAGGTGTCGTCGACGCTGCTCTCGGTATGGCCGCCCGCTGTGGCGCCGGCGGCGATGGCGCCGATGTCCAGGTTCAGCCCCAGTGGCGACGGCTCAAGGATGGCCTTGCCGTCGCGGCTCACGGACCAGGTCAGCTTATCGCCGTCGATGCGCACGGCGTTGCGGCCGTCCGGCGACTTGATGGTGATGGTTTCGGCGCCGGCCGGCGCGCAAAACGCGGCGGCGACGGCAAGCGCCACGGCGGCGCGGACAGGATCGGGCATGGTGTCTCCAGTGATTTTATTGTGCACCATTGTGCTTTCAGCACGATTGCGCCGCAATTGCGAAATTCACCAAGCCCGCGCATGTTTATTCACCCGACACGCGACAAGGTCAGGCGGTTTGCTCCACATAGGCCAGCCGCGCGGCGGCGCGCAGTTCGACCACCGTGCCCTGGCCCGGCGCGCTGCTGATGTCGATGCTGGCGCCGACGCGGCGGGCGCGCTCGCGCATGCCGACCATGCCGAAGTGCCGCTCCCGCAGCCGCTGCCGCACTTCTTCGTTGTCGATGCCGCGACCGTCGTCGGCCACGCGCAGCGACAGTACCTCGTCGCGGTAGTCGATGCGCACCGTGATGCGCGCCGCCCGCGCATGCTGGAAGGCGTTGCGCAACGCCTCCTGGCCGATGGCGCACAATTCTTCCTGCACCGGCGGCGCCAGCTGGCGCGGCGTGCCTTCGATCTGCAGTTCGAAGCGGATATGCGGCTGCAGCGCCGCCAGCCCGGTGCCGGTCTGGTCCAGCTGGGCGCCGATGTCCTGGCCGCTGCGCAGCTGCTGCACCTGGTCGCGGCCTTCGTCGATGGCGCGGTCGGCGTCGTCGAGGATGGCCTCCAGCTTGGCGCGCGGCTCGCTGCCCGCGGGCAGCTTGGTCAGCACCGCGTACACGCGCAGCGTCAGCGCCTGCACGCTTTGCAGGAAGGTATCGTGCAGGGTGCGCGCGATGCGTTCGCGCTCGTCCATGCGCACCTGCAGCTGGCGCGCCATGGCGGCCGTGACGCGCCGCAGCCGGTATTTGTACAGGCCGTACAGCAGCAGCAGCGCGGCGGCCGCGCACAGCAGCTGGAACCACCAGGTCTCGGTCATGCTCGGCGCGACGTCCATCTGCAGCGTGGCCACCGCGTCGCTGACGATGCCGTCCTCGTTGACCGCGCGCACCTTGAAAGTGTAGTGGCCGGGGCCGATATTCGTGTAGTACGCGGCGCGGCGCGTGCCGGCGTCCTGCCAGTGCGGGTCGACGCCGTCGAGCAGGTACTGGAAGCGCATCGCCTCCGGCTTGCGCAGGCCGGGCGCGGTGTACTGGATGTTGAAGCTGCGCACGCCGGGCGGCAGCCGCAGCGGCGCGTTGGCCGGGTAGCTGCGCTCGTCGCTGTTCACGCGCAGCAGCTGCACCACCGGCTTGACGGTGTTGAGCCGCAGCGTGGCCGTGTCCAGCCGCACGATGCCGCCGCTGGTGCGGAACCACAGCTGGCCATTGCCGGCGTTGTAGATGGTCTGCAGCCGGTTTTCCATCGCCGCGCGGCCCGGATAGCCCTCCAGCGCGTCGATCACTTCATACGCCAGCGGCTGGCGCGGATCGCGCATCGCCGCTTCCCAGTCGGCGCGGCGGACGTGCACCACGCCGCGCGCGCCGTTGAGCCAGCGGTCGCCCTCCGGCGTCACGGCCAGGCCGCTGACGTTGCGCAGCGCCTCGGCATGGAACGGCGCCAGCGCCTCGAACTTGCCGCCGCGCAGCACCGCGAGGCCGTGCTCGCCGGCGACGATCAACTGCGTTCCGGGGAAGATGCCCGATTCCTGGCCGACCACGGCGATGTCGTAGCGGGTCTGCTGGCCATTGTCGTAAAAGGTCAGGCCGCCGTCATTATGGCTGAGCCACAATTGCCCCGGACCGGCGGCCGCCGACATGAAGATGCGCTTGGGCAGGTTGAAGGCCGAGCGCGGCAGCCACTTGCCGTCCACCCAGCCCAGCAGGCCGGTCTGGATCGACGCCATCCACAGCACCTTGCCGTCGTCGAGCAGGCCCAGCACATTGAGGTCGGTGGGCTGGCCGCCGGGCATGGGCAGGGCGATGCGGCTGGACTGGCCGCGCCGCAGCCGCTCGATGTCGCGCGGGCCGGCCAGCAGCAGCGCGCCATCGCGGTCGGTGGCCACCGTCGAGACGGTGCGGCCCGGATCGCGCAGCGGCGGATCGTCCGGATGCACGCGCCACAGCGCGCGGTTGCGCCACTCGGCCGCCCACAGCCGGCCCTCGCTGTCGCCCGCCAGGCTGAGGTTGCCGGAAGGCGCGGGAATCCGCACCGGCACCAGCTTGTTCTCGCGGAAACGGTCGAGGCCGGTGTTGGTGGCGATCCAGATATTGCCCTCGCGGTCTTCCAGCACCGCGTTGGCGGACAGGTTGCTCAGCTGCCAGCTCTGGTCCAGCCGGCCGCTGGCCTGGCGCGACGGGATGATCGCGCCATCGTGCAGGTTGCCGGCGCGCGCGACGCGGCAGACGCCGATCGGGCACGCCAGCGCCCACAGGTTGCCGTCGCGGTCGAACTGGCCCATGGTGCGCGATTCGGCCTGGTTGAACTCGGGCTGGCGCGGCAGCGACTGCCCGGTGGCCGGCATCGGCACCGGATAGACGGCGTCGCGCTGGCCGACCCACAGGCGGCCGTCGGGCGATTGCATCAGGCCGCCATGGAAGTGCTCGCCGACGACGCGCAGCAGCTGGCCGCTGTCGCGCTCGTAGCGGTAGAGCCCGCGGTCGGTCGAGGCCCAGACCCGGTCGTACTGGTCGATCACCAGGCTGAGCGTGCGGCCGGCCCAGTCCGGCCCGCCGCCGATCAACTGCCACTGCCCGTGGGCGTAGCGGTACAAGCCGTTGGTGGACACGGCCCAGATGGCGCCCGCGCGGTCCATGCCCATCGCGCCGAGCGAGCCCAGCTTCTGCCCGGCCGGATCGGCCAGGTCTTCCACCTTGCCGTCCGGGTGGATCACCGACAAGCCCTCGAGCTCGTAGCTGACCAGCAGGTCGCCGTTGTCCAGCGCGTGCACGCTGTAGATGCGGTTGCGCTTGAGCGGCACCCGTTCGAAGCTGAGGCCGTCGAAGCGGTACAGCCCGTCCATGGTGCTCAGCCACAGCCAGCCGTCGCGGGTCTGCGCCATGCCCTGGATATCGGACGGCACGCCATCCTTTTCGCTCCAGCTGACGTGGTTGAGGTCTTCCAGCCGCACGCCGGGATTCAGCGCCTGGGCCTGTTGAAACAGCAAGATTGCGGCCAAGCCAACCAGCCATTTCCTCAGGTACCTGAACATGACACCGCCCTTTATGGCAAAATGCCCATTTTAGTGTGCCCATCCTGCGGCTTGACCGGTCTTTTGGCCGGTTTGCTAGCAAAACAACAGTCGAGAGTGACGCTGTGATCAAGTTGGTCTTAGTCGGTTTTATCTTCCTTTGCATTCTGCACATCCACTTCCGTGGCAAGGTGCGGCTGCCGTTCATGCGCCAACTGTTCGACCATTCGTCGTTCATGTCGCCGATCAACCTGTTCATGCATACCTTTTCGCGCGTGCCGTCCAAGCCTTACCTGGAGCTCGATTACTGGAAGGAGCTGGCGCCGCTGCAGCAGAACTGGGAAGTGATCCGCGAGGAAGCGCGCAACCTGCTGGCCATGCAGAAGATCAAGGCGGCCGAGCAGAACAACGACGCCGGCTTCAATTCCTTCTTCAAGACCGGCTGGAAGCGCTTTTACCTGAAGTGGTACGACGCCGGCCACCCCTCGGCCGAGCGGCTGTGCCCGCGCACCACGGAACTGCTGCGCGCCATCCCGACCGTCAAGGCGGCGATGTTTGCCGAGCTGCCGCCCGGCGCCAAGCTGAACCCGCACCGCGACCCGTACGCCGGCTCGATCCGCTACCATCTGGGCCTGATGACACCCAACGACGACCGCTGCTTCATCGACGTCGACGGCGAGCGCCACAGCTGGCGCGACGGCCAGGCGGTGATGTTCGATGAAACCTACATCCACTGGGCCATCAACGGCAGCGACCGCGACCGCGTGATCCTGTTCTGCGACGTCGAGCGGCCGATGCGCTTCCGCTGGGCCGCCGCGGTCAACCGCTTCCTCGGCCGCACCATGATGACCGCCGCCGCCTCGCCCAACGAAACCGGCGACCAGACCGGCCTGGTGAGCAAGCTGTTCAAGGTGTCGTTCGTGATGGGCCAGTACCGCCGCCGCTTCAAGGCCTGGAACAAGACGGCCTACAAGCTGACCAAATTCGGCCTGATCATCGCGCTGGCCGCCGCCATCATCTTCATCTGAGCGCTTACGGCGTGGCGGCCGGGTCGGCGCTGCCGTGTTCGCCGTACACGCGGCGCTTGTAAGGCGGTTCCAGCACCCGCTCGATCACCTCGCCGGGCACGCCGCAGCGCAGCATGTAGCGTTGCGCCGGCAGCCGGCCGGCCACATACATCAACGTGATGCCGTACTGTACCTGTTCGGCCATCGTCAGATTGCTGCGTCGAAAAGCGGACTGATCACTCATCTCCATCTCCTGGGCGGGCGCGCATCGCTGCCGTGTATACCCGCAGCGCGCGCCGCGGTTCTGTGATCTTATGCCAGAAAACGCCGCGCCAGTTCCTGTTCGCGAAAAGATTGTGCGACGAAATCCACAAGCGCGCGGGTTTTCGCCGGCAGCAGCTTGTGGCTGGCGAAGTACAGCGAAATCGCGCCGGCGTCGTCGGCCCAGTCGGGCAGGATGCGCACCAGCTGGCCGCTTTCCAGGTATTGCAGCACGTTCGGCACCGCCAGCAGCGCCACGCCCATGCCCATCAGCACCATCTGCACCATCCCGTCCGGCTCGGTCATGGTCATGCGCGGCGTCAGTTCCGTCAGCTGTTCCTGGCCGGCGCCGTTGCGCAGCGCCATGTGACGCAGGCGGCCGGTGATGGCCGAGCGCATCACGATGCCGTCGAAGTCCCTCAGGTCGGCCGGCTGGCGCGGCAGGCGCCGGCCGCGCAGATAGCCGGGCGTGGCCACCGCGATGATCTTGATGCGCGCCAGTTCGCGCGCCACCACGCCCGGCGTCAGCTCGAAGCCGCCGCCGATGGCGGCGTCGTAGCCGCCGGCGATCAGGTCGACCTGGCGGTTGTCCAGGTGCCAGTCCGGCCGCACCGCCGGATAGCGATCGAGGAAGGCCGGCATCAGCGGCAGCAGGAAATCGCGGGCGAAGCCCGGCGCCGCGCTCAGCTTCAGGGTGCCGGCCGGCTGGCCGGCCTGGGTGCTGACCCCGGCGATGGCGGCCTGGATGCTGTCCAGCCCGCCGGACACGGCCTGCAGGAAGCGCTCGCCGGCCTCGGTCAAGGTCAGGCCCCGCGTGCTGCGCTGGAACAGGCGCACGCCGAGGTTGCGCTCCAGCTGGGCGACGTTGCGGCTGACCGCGGCCGGCGTCAGCGCCAGCCGGCGCGCCGCCTCCGAAAAGCTCGCCAGCTCGGCGCTGCGCACGAAGGATTCGAGATTGGACAGGGTTTCCACGGGCTGGCTTTCAACATTTGCTTGAAAGTGATTATAGCCAGTTCCGACTACCGCTGGGGGAGTGGCGCGGCCATACTGGTTCCATCGCCAATCACCTTTGAAAGGACATCCATCATGAGCAAACTGCACGACAAGATCGCCATCGTCACCGGCGGCAGCCGTTCCATCGGCGCCGCCATCGCCAAACGCCTGGCGGCCGACGGCGCCACCGTCGCCATCACCTACCACGCCTCGCCGGACAAGGCGCAGCAGGTGGTCGCCGCGATCGAGGCGGCCGGCGGCCGCGCGCTGGCCATCCAGGCCGACGCCGGCAACCCGGAGCGCGTGCGCCAGGCAGTGGCGGCGGTGGCGGCGCGGTTCGGCCGCGTCGACATCCTGGTCAACAACGCCGGCATCAGCGTGCTGGGCGACCCGCGCGAGATCGCCTTCGACGACTTCCAGCGCATCCTGGCGGTCAACGTGACCGGCGTGTTCGTCGCTACCCAGGAAGCGCTGAAGCACATGGGGCAGGGGGGCCGCATCGTCCACATCGGCAGCTCGATGGTGCAGTACGCCGGCTTCGGCACCGCCTCCGCCTACACCCTGAGCAAGGGCGCGGTGACCGGCTTCACGCGCGGCCTGGTGCGCGACCTCGGCCCGCGCGGCATCACCGTCAACACCGTGCAGCCCGGCCCCACCGATTCGGACATGAACCCGGCCGACGGGCCGGTGGCCGATTTCGTCAAGCCCGGCATCGCCGTCGGCCGCTATGGCCGGGGCGAGGACGTGGCGGCGGCGGTGGCGTATCTGGCCAGCGCGGAGGCGGCGTTCGTGACCGGCGCCGAGCTGCTGGTCGACGGCGGCTTTACCGCGTAAGGGGGCTGACATGAACATCGCTATCATCGGCGCGGGCGCCATCGGCAGCGCCATCGCGCGCGCCCTGTCGGCGCGCGGCATCCCGGCGCTGATCGCCAACAGCCGCGGCGCGGCGTCGCTGGCGCAGCTGGCGGCCGGACTGCCCGGCATCACCCCGGCCGGCATCGAACAGGCGGCGCGGGCCGACCTGGTCTTCCTCGCCGTGCCCTGGTCGAAGATCCCGGCCGCGGTGCGCGACCTGGGACCATGGAACGGCCGCATCGTGGTCGATGCCAACAATCCGATCGAGGCGCCGGCCTTCCAGCCCATCGACCTCGGCGGCCGGGCATCCAGCGCGGTGATCGCCGATCTGCTGCCCGGCGCGCGCGTGGTCAAGGCCTTCAACCACCTGCTGCCGGCGCTGCTGGCCGGCGACCCGCGCGCGGAGGGAGGGCGGCGCGTGCTGTTCCTGTCCGGCGACGATGCCGCCGCCAAGACCGTGGTGGCCAGCCTGATCGATCAACTGGGCTTCTTCGCGCTCGATCTCGGCGGCGTCGAAGCGGGACGCATGCAGCAATTCCCGGGCGGTCCGCTGCCGGCGCTCAATCTGGTGAAATTCCCATGAGCGCCATCGGACCCGCCAGCCGCAGTGTGCAGCCGCCGGCCGATGCCGCGGCCGTCTCGTGGACCGCGGTGGCCCCGGAATTCCGGCCGGCCCGTTGCCGCAGATTGTGCGCAACCTCAACCTGTCGCCGGGCCAGGCCGGCCTGATGGTCACGCTGCCCGGCGGCGCCCAGCCATTGATCGGGGCGGCGGCGTCCATGACGGGCATGAGACGTCAGCGCAGCGCCTTGACGATTTCTTCCGCCAGCGGGCCGCCCGAGGCGGGGTTCTGGCCGGTCATCAGGCGGCCGTCGAGCACCACCTTGGGCTGCCACGGATCGGCCGACGAGTATTGCGCACCCTCGGCCTTCAGCGCGTCCTCCAGCATGAAGGGCACATCGTCCCTGGCATAGCCGTCCTCTTCCTTGTTGGAAAAGCCGGTCACCTTGCGGCCCGCGAGCAGCGACGAGCCGTCGCCGAGCTTGACGTTCAGCAGCGAGCAGGGGCCGTGGCACACCGCCGCGACGATCATGCCGCCATCCCAGGCGCGCGCCAGCGCCGCTTTCACGTCCGCATCGGTGGCGATGTCGGCCATCGGCCCCAGGCCGCCGGGCACGAACACCACGTCATAGTCGAGCACATCGACGTCCGCTAATTTGCGGCTGTGCGCCAGGCGCCGGATCGACTTGCTGTGCCTGAACGCCAGCTGGGCCGGGTCCTTCTCGTCGTAACCGTCGTCGCTGGGCGCGCCGCCCAGCGGCGAACTGTATTCGACCGCGTAGCCATGTTTCTCGAAAACTTCGACCGGGTGCGCGATCTCGGGGAAAAAGTAGCCGGTCTTGCGCTTGTGCGGGCCGATTTCGTGGGTGTTGGTGACGATGAACAGTACGTGTTTCAATCTCATGACGATCTCCTGGTGGGATGCCTATTGCGCCGCCTCTTGAATGATTCTGGCCACCGCCGCCGGCTGCGCGATAAAGACAGCGTGGCTACCCTTGAGTTCCACGGTTTTGCTGTTGGCGCGCCTGGCCATGTAGCGCTGCAATTCCGGGTTGATGATGCGGTCCTCGGCGGACACGATGTACCAGCTGGGCTTGTTGCGCCAGGCGGCCGCGCCGACCGGCGCCGCCAGCGCCCGGGTGGCGGTGGCCACCTGGCTGATCGCCATGAAACGCGCCACGTCCCTGGGCACGTCGGCGGCGAAGTCGTCCGGGAAGGTGGCGGGATCGCGGATGATGAAGCCGTCGCCGACCTGCACGATGTTGCTGGTCGGCGCCGGCTGCAGCGCGCGCAGCGCCTTGGGGTCTTCGCCGGCGTCGGGCGCGTAGGCGGACACATAGACCAGCGCCTGCACCTGCGGATGGTTGCCGGCCTCGGTGATGATGGTGCCGCCGTAGCTGTGGCCGACCAGCACCGCCGGCCCGTCCTGGCGGTCCAGCACGCGCCGCGTCGCCGCCACGTCCTCGCTCAGCGACGAATCGGGATGCTGCACCACGCTGACGTGGTAGCCGGCCGCCGTCAGGATGTCGGCCACGCCTTTCCAGCCCGAGCCGTCGGCAAAGGCGCCGTGCACCAGCACGATGTTGTGGATGGGCGCGGCATGGCCGGCGGAAGCCGCCAGCGTCGCGCTCAGCAGCAGCGCTGCCCATGGATGGATGTGCATGTCAGCCTCCGGCCGGTTTCAGGTGACGCTGCAGGAATGGCCGCATGTAGGCGGCGATGGCCGGGCTGTCCTCTTCCAGCGCGAAGTGGCCGCTGTCGAGCAGGTGCAGTTCGGCCTTGGGCAGGTCGCGCAGATACGGATAGGCGCCGGTGGGCGGGAAGATCTTGTCGTTCTTGCCCCAGACGATCAGCATCGGCGGCTGATACTTGCGGAAATACGCCTGCCACGCCGCATACCGCGGCGGATTGCTGCTGTAGCTGTAGAGCAGCTCGAGCTGGATTTCCTTGTTGCCGGGGCGGTCCAGATAGGCCTGATCCAGGGTCCAGGCATCGGGGCTGACATGTTCCGGGTTGCGCGCGCCTTCCATGTATTGCCATTTGGTGGTGCCGGCGTCCAGGATGGGGCGCATCTTGCCGGTATTGGCTTCCGAGCGGTCGGCCCACCAGGCTTTGGACTGGGCCCAGAATTCGCCGGCGATGCCCTCATCGTAGGCATTGCCGTTCTGCACCACGATGGCCGTGATGCGCTCCGGATGGGCGCTGGCGAGGCGGTAGCCGACCGGCGCGCCGTAATCCTGCACATACAGCGCGTAGCGCGACAGGCCGACGCTGGCGGTGAACTTGTCGATCAGGCTGGCCACGTTGTCGAAGCTGTAGGTGAACTTGTCCGGCGGCGGCATGTCGCTTTGGCCGAAGCCGGGGTAGTCGGGCGCGATCAGGCGATAGCGGTCGGCCAGCAGCGGCATCAGGTGGCGGAACATGTGCGACGAGGCCGGAAAGCCGTGCAGCAGCAGGATCGCCGGCGCATCCTTGGGACCGGCCTCGCGGTAGAAGAGATTGACGCCGTCCACCTTCACGCTGCGGTAGCTGACCTCGGGTGGCGCCGCGTGCGCGCCCAGCGACCATGCCAACCACAGCGCGGCGAGTATGCATTGACGGATGTTCATCGTGACTCCTTGGGCTAAACGTTATTCGATCGATCGCGCGGCGCGCAGGATGAGGTCGGCTACCTGGTCCGGCTGCGACAACATCGGCAGGTGGCCGCTGTCCAGCGTGACGGTCCCGGCCCGCATGCGCCGGGCCGCATCGCGTTCGGCGCCGTGGACAAGGTTCTCCTTGATTTGCCTGATGGTGTCGAGCCTATGCTTGCTGCTTGCGAGACACGGCCATTGTCGGACCAGCCCGATGCCGCCGCACCCCCACTTCTAGGTAAGGCGCCAGCGCTTTCGGCATCCGCAGTCCGGTGGCGGCTTGATATTGTTGGTTACACTCGGATGATCCTGACGATACCGTCCACCGTGATCATTTGCCGTCTCCTCCAGCGCGCGCTGGCCACAGGCCTGCTTCTCATCCATCTGCTGGCTGGGGCGTCCGCACCTGCGCCGCTGCTTTCGGACTACACCCACACGGCCTGGACCCGCTTGCAGAACGCGCCGGCCGATGTACTGAAAATTACGCAGACCACCGACGGCTGGCTGTGGGTGGCCACCGCCACCGGCCTGTATCGCTACGACGGCGTGCACTTCGAACGGGTGGACAGCGTCTACGGCCATCCGCTGGATTCCAGCAACGTGATCGGGCTGAACGCGGACGGCAAGTCCGGCCTGTGGGTCGGCTACCGGCTGGGCGGCATCGCGCTGTTTCGTCCGGACGGCAAGCACACATTCGGCGAGGCCGAGGGATTCCCGCTCGGTGGCGTGATCCATATCGAAGCGCCGGCCGACGGCTCGGTGTGGGTCGGCACGCGCGATGGCCTGGCCTGGCTGGCGGCCGGCGCCAAACGCTTCCAGCTGCTGGGCGGGGCGGTCGGCCTGCCGGAGAAATTCGTCTACCAGGTGCTGATCGCGCGCGACGGCACGCAATGGGTGGGCACGCTGCAGGGACTGTTCTTCCGCCGACCCGGACAGCAGCGTTTCACCCAGGCCTGGCCGCGCGTGCAGCTGCTGGCGGTGGCCGAGGGGCCGGATGGCGCCATCTGGGCCAGGGACGCGCACTATCGCTATTTTCGGGTGCAGACCGGGGCGCCGCCGGCGGGCCGGCCGCCGCAGCCGGCGTTTCCCGGCATGGGCATGCGCTTCGGCGCCGACCAGACCATGTGGGTGCTGCATCCGGACGGGGTGGAACGGCGCTTCGGCGCGGACGGCGCCAGCTATCCGCACCAGCGGCTGACGCGCAGTTCGGGCATGAGCGGACCGCAGGCGCAAGCGTTCTTCGAAGACCGCGAGGGCAGTATCTGGATCGGCACGGCGTCCGGCCTCGACCGCCTGCGGCGTAACCGTCTGAGCGCGGTGACGCTGGAGCAGCCGCTGGAGGAGCCCGGCGTGGCGCTGGGACCGCGCGCCTCGATCCTGATCGGCGACCGGGCCAACGGCGCGGTCTACCGCCAGAGCGGGCGGCACTGGAGCCGGCTGAACGCGCGTGGCTCGATTACCGCCAGCTACCGCGGCGCGGACGACACGGCGTTTTTCGGCACCGATGCCGGCATTTTTGCGCTCAGCCCGGAGGGCCGGCTGTCGCTGACGCCGGCGCCGGAAGAGGTGCGCGGGTTTGCGCCGCAGGCCATGCTGCGCGACCGCCGGGGCGTGCTGTGGGTGTCGTATTCCAGCGGCCCGCTGTTCCGCCTGGCCGGCGGCCGCTGGCGCCGGGCCGACGAGATGCCGCGCTACGCCGGCGCGCTGACCCTGGCCATGGCCAGCGACGACGGCGGCGCGCTGTGGCTGGCCCACGCCAACAATACGGTGACCGTCACCGATGATGCCGGCCGGCCGGCGCGCCAGCTGAATGCGGCGGCGGGGCTGGATCTGGGCGCCGTGCTGCTGCTGACGCCGGACCTGGACCGCATGTGGCTGGGCGGCGAGCGCGGCGTGATGCTGTACCGCCAGGGCCGGCTGCGGCGCCTGCGCGGTCAGGGCGGCGAGGCGTTCCGCGGCGTGTCCGGCCTGGTGCGCACGCCGGACGGCGACTTGTGGCTGCATGGCGCCGACGGGATTTTTCACATTTCGGCCGGGCAGATCGCCGGCTGGCTGGAGCGCCCGGACGCCATGCCCGCCTTCGAGCGCTTCGATGCGCGCGACGGGCTGGAAGGACACGCCCGGCAGTTGCGGCCCATCCCCTCGCTGTTGCGCGGCGACGACGGCCGGCTGTGGTTCAGCACCAGCAGCGCGGTGTTCGTGCTCGATCCCGCGCACATCGCGCGCAACCGCGTCGCGCCGCCGGTGCTGATCCGCGGCGTGTCGACCAGCAGGTACGCCCTGCCCGTAGCGGTGCCGGCGCGGGGCGTGCTGCGTCTGCCCGAGGGAACGGACGACCTGCATATCGAATTCACCGCGCTGGGAATGCGCATGCCGGAACGCGTGCGCTTCCGCTATCGCCTGCTCGGCGTCGATGCCGGCTGGCAGGGGCCGGTCGAACGGCGCGAAGCGTTCTACACCAATCTGCAGCCGGGCAGCTATCGCTTCGAAGTCGGCGCCGCCAATGAGGACGACGTCTGGTATCCGGCGCTGGCCGCGGTGGACCTCGAGATTCCGCCGACGTTTGTGCAGTCGGTCTGGTGCCGCCTCCTGCTGGTGATGCTCGCGGCGGCGCTGCTGTATGGCGCGCATGTGCTGCACCTCCGCGCACTGACGCAGCGCATGCAGGCGCGCCTGAGCGAGCGCGCGCGCATCGCCCGTTCGCTGCACGATACCTTGTTGCAGAGCATACAGGGGCTGATCCTGTCGTTCCGCGCGCATTACGAGATGGCGCCCATGGACGACAAGGGACGCGAGCGCCTGGCGCACACCCTCGGCATGGCCGAGCAGTTGCTGGTTGAAGGCCGCAACCAGATCATGGATCTGCGCGCGCCGTCCACCAGCAGCACGCTGTTCGACAGCCTGTCCGAATTCGGCCACACGTTGACGGCGCTGGGCAGCCATGCGTTCGAGGCGCGTCTGCACGGCACGCCGCGCTCGCTGAGCGCGCGCGTCTACGAAGATATTTACGCCATCGGCCGCGAAGCCCTGTTCAACGCCGCGCGCTACGCGCGGGCCGGCATGATCACCCTGGTGGTGGACTACGGCCGTCAGGAATTCCAGCTGGCCGTGCACGATGACGGCTGCGGCCTGGCCAGCGAAGGCGAGCGGGACAGCGAGGCCGCGCATTGGGGCCTGCAAGGCATCCTCGAGCGCGCGCGCGGCATGGGCGCGGATCTCCAGGTCCGCAGCGAAGCCGGACGCGGCACGCGCATTGCCTTGCGTATCAAGAAGAACCTGGCGTACGAAGCGACAGCGCGCGGGCGTCGGCCCGATGAGAGAGGAATGGGCCGCCGTTAGTGGACTATAATGAAAGGACTCGTATTGCAGTTTCGCAGTCTTGGTCCTTAAGGTAACGGCATGAACGCATTCCATCCACGTCCCATACGTATCCTTCTGGCAGATGACCACTATCTGATGCGCGAAGGCGTGCGCCTGATGCTCGACACCGCGCCGGACATGCAACTGGTGGCCAGTGTCGGCGACGGCGCCGCGGCCATCGATGCATTCAAACAGACCATCCCCGATGTCACCCTGATGGACTTGCGCATGGCCGGCGGCGACGGCCTGTCGGCGATCGCCGCGATCCGCCGCTATGCCTCGTTCGCCAAGGTGGTGGTGCTGAGCACCTATAACGGCGATGCCCTGGTCAAGCAGGCGCGCAAGGTGGGCGCCTCGGCATATTTGCTCAAGAGCATGTTGTCGGAAAACATGCTGGCGGTGATACGACTGGTGCACAGCGGCCAGCAATCGTGGCCGTCCGAACTGCAACCGTCCGCCGCCAGCGTCAAGGATGATCTGACGCCGCGCGAGTGTTCCATCATGCACCTGGTCGCGCGCGGCGGTTCCAATCGCGAAATCGCCCACGAGCTGGGCATCGGCGAGGAAACCGTCAAGACCTACATGCGTTCGATCCTGCCCAAGCTGGGCGCCAACGACCGTGCCCACGCGGTGGCCATCTGCATGCGCCGCGGCTACCTGGATCTGGCCGACCTGCCCTGATCAGCGATAAGCGGTCGATGCTGTCGAACCGGTGGCGGCAGGCGGCGACGCTTCCTGCTGTCGGTCTGAGCTATGATAGTGGCGAATCAACTTCCGAAGGCGTCCAATGCTGAAAGCTATTGCCTCCCTCTCGCTGCTGCTGGTCCTGGGCAGCGTCCAGGCCGCCACTGCCAATTATCCCGCCCCGGTCGAGGGCGATTTCATCCTCAAGAATTTCCAGTTCGGCTCCGGCGAGAAGCTGGCCGAGTTGCGTATCCATTACCGCACGCTGGGGACGCCCGAGCGCGATGCGCAGGGCGTGGTCAGGAACGCTGTGCTGGTCACCCACGGTACCGGCGGCAGCGGCGCCCAGTTCCTGCGGCCGGAATTCGCCGGCGAGCTGTTTGCGCCCGGCGGCGTGCTGGACGCGACGCGCTATTACATCATCCTGACCGACGGCATAGGCCATGGCCAGTCGAGCAAGCCCAGCGACGGTCTGCATGCGCGCTTTCCACATTACGGCTACAACGACATGGTCGACGCCCAGCACCGCTTGCTGAAAGAAGGCCTGGGCGTGAAACATCTGCGGCTGGTGATGGGCACCTCGATGGGCGGCATGCAATCGTGGGTCTGGGGCGAACGCTATCCGCGCTTCATGGATGCGCTGATGCCGCTGGCCAGCGTGCCGGCGCAGATCTCCGGCCGTAACCGCATCTGGCGGCGCGTGGTCATCGACGCCATCCGCAACGATCCGGAATGGAAGGGCGGCGACTACACCACTCAGCCGCCGAGCCTGCGGACCGGCGAGCAAATGCTGTATCTGATGAGCAGCAACACCATCCAGCGTCAGGCGCAGCTGCCGACCCTGGCCGCCGCCGACGCCGCGCTCGACAGCTACGTGGCGGCCGGCGTGAAAAGTACGGATGCCAACGACCTGATGTACCAGCTGCAGGCGTCGTATGACTACGATCCGGCGCCGGGGCTGGAAAAGATCGAGGCGCCGCTGCTGGCCGTGAACAGCGCCGACGATCTGATCAATCCGCCCGAGCTGAATATCCTGGAAACCGGCATCAAGCGCGTCAAGCGCGGCAGCGCGGTCGTGCTGCCGTACACCGATGCCACCCGCGGCCACGGCAGCCACACCATGGCGGCGCTGTGGAAGCAGTATCTGCAGCAGCTGTTGACGCTGAGCGCCAGGTAAATCCGCCGCGTCGGTTCGTTCCGGCGCCGGGGCGACCCGGCTGCCGCTTGACGCCTCCAGGGCTTGCGACTATATTAATGACCTATAAGTAAGTTATTAAGATTACATCGCCCATGCAAGCCTCTCAAGACACCAAGCCACGCTGGGAGCGGCGGAAAGACGCGCGGCCTCAGGAGTTACTGGCGGCGGCTTTGCACCAGTTTGTCGAACGCGGTTATGCCGCCACCCGTCTGGAAGACGTGGCCAGGCAGGCCGGTGTCTCCAAAGGGACTTTGTATTTATATTTCACCAACAAGGAAGAGCTGTTCAAGGCCGTGGTGCGCGCTAACATCGTCGCCACCATCGGCGCCGCCGAGCAGGCGGCCGCCGCCTTTGACGGTGCCAGCGCCGAGCTGCTGGCCACCGTGCTGATGACCTGGTGGACCGAGATCTGCGCCACGCCGCTGGCCGGCATCACCAAGCTGATGCTGGCCGAAGGCAACAACTTCCCCGAGCTCGCGCAGTTTTACAACGAGGAAGTGGTGGCCCGTGGCAGCAGCCTGATCACCCGCATCCTGGCGCGCGGCATCGAGCGCGGCGAGTTCCGCCCGCTCGACACCGTGGTCATGACCCAGGTGCTGGTCGCCCCGGTGATGATGCTGATGATGTGGACCCACTCCTATATGCCGACCTGCGACATGCCGGCCATCGCGCCGCAGGCCTTCATGGAGACCTTCATCGCCACCACCCTGCGCGGACTGAAGGCGGATTGACCGCCCATGTGTCCCGATTTTTCCATCCAGCTTGCCGTTTTGGTAGGTTCAGCCCCCCAAATCTGCAGACTGTCGCAATTTCCCTCGCGCCGGCCATTGAATCGTTAATATGTGCCTCGTCGCCAGTTCAACGATAAAATGACGGATTCTCCATCCCGACCTGAGTTACAAGATGAATATCGAACAAGCCCGCTTCAACATGATCGAACAGCAAATCCGCCCATGGGACGTCCTGGACGCGGAAGTGCTGGAACTGCTGCACATCGTCAAGCGCGAGAATTTCGTGCCGGCCGCGCACAAGGCGCTGGCGTTTGCCGACATCGAAATCCCGCTGCCTGGCGGCGAAGTCATGCTGGCGCCGAAGATCGAAGCCCGTCTGCTGCAGGACGTGGCGGTGAAGAAGCATGAATCGGTGCTGGAAGTCGGTGCCGGCTCCGGCTACATGGCGGCGCTGCTGGCGCATAAGGCGCGTCACGTGACCACGGTGGAAATCTCGCCGGAACTGAAGGCGCTGGCCGAGCAGAACCTGGCCGCCAACGGCGTGACCAATGTCACGGTGGAGCAGGGCAACGGCGCCCAGGGCTGGTCCAACGGCGCGCCGTTCGACGTGATCGTGGTGTCCGGTTCGCTGCCGGTGCTGCCGGAAGCGCTGCTCAAGCAGCTGAAGGTGGGCGGCCGCCTGGCGGTCATCATCGGCGAGGCGCCGGCGATGAAGGCGCAGCTGGTGACCCGTACCGGCGAAGCCGGCTACGACACCCGCACCCTGTTCGAAACCAACGTCAAGGCGCTGGCATCGGCAGTGGAACCGTCGAAGTTCAAGTTCTGAGCCGGCCATGCAGCAGATTTCTGCGCAAGACCTGGCCAGCTGGCTGGCCGACGAGGCGCGTCCCAACCCGGTGTTGCTGGACGTGCGCGAACAATGGGAAGTGGAGACCTGCCACATCGATGGCGCGCTCCACATCCCGATGAATACCATACCGGCGCGCATCGACGATCTGGATGAGGACGCAACCATCGTCTGCATCTGCCATCACGGCGCGCGCAGCATGCAGGTGGCCGCTTACCTGGAGCATCACGGCTTCGGCAAGATGGTCAACCTGACCGGCGGCATACACGCCTGGGCACTGCAAGTCGACAGCACGATGGCCAAGTATTGAACGGCCGCCGCGCTGCCGGCGGGCGCGGCGCCGAGGTGCAGTGTTTTTGATTTGTTTAACTTTTGATGACTCCAACGGAGACCGCAATGCAGAAACCCCTTATCGCCGTGCTGATCACCAGCGCCTTCTTGACGCTCAACGCACAGGCGGCCGACCTGCTCCAGGTGTACCAGCAAGCACTGGCCAACGATGCGACCTTCGCCAGCGCCCGCTCTTCGGTCAGCGCCGGTCAGGAACGCACGATACAGGGGCGTGCCGGCCTGCTGCCGAACATTTCGGCCAGCGGCAGCAATCTGCGCAATGAGGGCTACAACGCCGGCCCGGACCCGGTGTTCAACATCATGACCGACAGCCGCAACAAGCTGCACAGCAATGCCTACACCGTGTCGCTGACGCAGCCGCTGTTCAACTGGGATGCCTGGCAGACCTACCAGCAGAGCAAGCTGGTGCAGGCCACCTCGGAAGCCACGTTTTCACAGGCCCAGCAAGACCTGATCCTGCGCGTGGCGCAAGCCTATTTCGACGTGCTGACCGCGCAGGACAACCTGACCGCGACCCAGGCGCAGAAGGTGGCGACCACCGAGCAGCTGGCCTCGGCCAAGCGCAACTTCGAGGTCGGCACCCAGACCATCACCGATACCCATGAAGCCCAGGCCGCCTACGACCTGGTGGTGGCGCAGGAATTTGCCGCCATCAACGATCTGGACAACAAGCGCACCGCGCTGCAGGTGATTGTCGGCAAGGCGCCGGGCGAGCTGGCGCCGCTGCGCACCGGCGTGACCATCGAGCCGCCGTCGCCGGCCACCGTCGATCCGTGGATCAACTCGGCCGAAAGCCAGAACTATTCCGTGGTCGCCGCCGGCCTGAACCTGGAAATCGCCAAGCGCGAGATTTCGCGCAGCCGCGCCGGCCACATGCCGACCGTGAATCTGACCGCCAGCAAGAGCCACCAGTACACGACCGGCGTCAGCGGCATCGACGGCGCCGGCGGCAACACCACCAACAACACGGCGGTCGGCGTCAGCTGGAGCATTCCGCTGTTCAGCGGCTTTGCCGTGACCAGCAAGGTGCGCGAGAACATCGCGCTGGAAGACAAGGCCCGCAACGACCTGGAGGCGACCCGCCGCGCGGCGTCGCAGAACGCCCGCCAGGCCTTTCTCGGCATGACCAGCGGCCTGGCCCAGGTCAAGGCGCTGGAAGCGGCCGAGGTGTCGAGCAAGTCGTCGCTGGATTCGAACAAGCTGGGCTACCAGGTCGGCGTGCGTATCAACATCGACGTGCTGAATGCGCAAAAACTGCTGTATTCGACCCAGAAAGACCTGTCGAAAGCCCGTTACGACACCATCATGAACGGCCTGCGCCTGAAAGGGGCGGCCGGCGCGCTGAAGGAAGAGGATCTGGCGCCGATCAACGCGCTGCTGGTCCACTAAGCGGTCATCCACTTGTTACTCCCGCGCCGGCCTCGTGCCGGCGTTTTTTTTGCCCGTATTATTGGTGAAAATTGCATAGTCATAGCAAGTTTCATGGATTTATTGGTTTATGACTCAAGAGCATACTGACTCCATCGCAACCAACTTTGAAGGAGCAAGACCATGAAACAAGTAGCTATCGTGACCGGCGCATCCCGTGGCATTGGTGCTTCCATCGCTCAACGCCTGGCCAGGGACGGCTTTGCCGTGGTCGTCAACTACGCCGGCAATGCGGCCGAAGCCGGCAAGGTGGTCGACGCCATCGCCGCCGACGGCGGCACCGCCATCGCCATCCAGGCCGACGTTGCCAAGGCCGCCGACGTGCGTGCCCTGTTCGACCAGACCATCGGCCAGCTCGGCCGCGTCGACGTGCTGGTGAACAATGCCGGCATCATGCCGCCGCAACTGCCGCACCTGGGCGCCACCGACGACGACACCTTCGACCGCCTGGTGGCCGTCAACCTCAAGGGCAGCTTCAACACCATGCGCGAAGCCGCCGCCAAGCTGCAAAGTGGCGGCCGCATCATCAACTTCTCGTCCAGCCTGGTGGGCACGCTGCTGCCCGGCTACTCGGCCTACGTCGCCACCAAGGCCGGCGTGGAAGCCATGACCTCGGTGCTGGCCAAGGAACTGCGCGGCAAGAACATCACCGTCAACTCGGTGGCGCCCGGCCCGACCGCCACCGCGCTGTTCCTCGACGGTAAAACGCCGGAACTGATCGAACGCCTGGCCAAGATGGCGCCGCTGGAACGCCTGGGCCAGCCGGAAGACATCGCCGGCGCCGTATCCTTCCTGGCCGGTCCGGACGGCAGCTGGATCAATGGCCAGACGCTGCGCGCCAACGGCGGCATGGTGTAAGGAGACCATCATGAGCAAATCTATCGTTCTGGTAACCGGTGCGGGCACCGGCATCGGCCACCTCTCGGTCAAGGCGCTGGCGCGGGCCGGCCACACGGTGTATGCCTCGATGCGCGACATCCATGGCCGCAACGCCGCCAAGGTGCGCGAACTGCGCGACTGGGCCTTCGCCAATGGCGCCGACGTGCGCGCGGTGGAACTGGATGTGCTGTCGCAGGCCTCGGCCGATGCGGCGGTGGCCGCCATCGTGGCCGAGCGCGGCCGGCTGGATGTGGTGGTGCACAACGCCGGCCACCTGGTGATCGGCCCGACCGAGGCCTTTACGCCGGAGGAAATCGGCAAGGTGTTCGACACCAATTTCCTCGGCACCCAGCGCGTCAACAGGGCGGTGCTGCCGCTGATGCGCCGGCAGCAGCAGGGGCTGGTGTTGTGGGTCAGCAGCTCGACCACGCGCGGCGGCTTCCCGCCCTTCCTGGGGCCGTACGCGGCGGCCAAGGCGGCCATGGATTCGGTGGCGGTGACCATGGCGTATGAACTGGCGCGCTTCAATATCGAGACGTCGATCGTGGTGCCGGGGGCGTTCACTTCGGGGACCGACCACTTCGCCAACGCCGGCCATCCGGCCGACGCCGCGACCAGCGCCGCCTACGATGCCCGCTACCACGGTCTGATGGACCAGGTCGGTGCGCGCCTGACCGCGATGATGCCGCCGGAGGCCGATCCGGCGGCGGTGGCGGACGAGATCGCCCGCATCGTCGGCCTGCCGCACGGCGCCCGTCCATTCCGCTCCATCATCGATTTTCCCGATGACGGCGTGACGGCGGTGACCGAAGTGGCCGAGCGCGTGCGCGAAGAGTTTGCCGAACGTATCGGCATCGCCGACCTGCTCAAGCCGTCGCTGCCGGCCATGGACTAAAAGTCAAACAAGCGTTACCATGCGGGCTGTTCGTTAGTAAATAGTCAAATATGGCCCGCATGCGCTCTGCACTTTTCACCACACAACAATGGTTCGCGCTGGCCGCCGCATTCGCGGGGCTGGCGCTGTTCGTCATGATCTGGCGCTGGGGCGGCACGGTCGAAGACTCGCTGGCCTACTTCAATACCGCCCGCTACCTGCGCGGCGAAGTGCCGTTCAGCGAACTGCGCGCGCCTTTCCCTTACCGTCTGCTGGCGCCGGCCTCGGCCGCCGGGCTGGCCGCCATCGTCGGCGACACCCGCCAGAGTTTTGCACTGGTCAACTGGTTGTACATGAGTGGCGCCGCGGTCCTGCTGGCGCTGACCATGCAGCGGGTGGGCGCGGGCCGCAAGGCCGCCCTGATCGCCGGCCTGCTGCTGATCCTGTCCGTACCGACGTTCTGGTACGCGCCTTATCTGCTGTCCGATCCGGCCGCCATCTGCATGCGCGCACTGTTCGTGCTGGCTGTGCTGTCGGGTCAGCCTTGGCTGGCTGCGCTGGCCGGGTTGCTGGCCACCGCCGTGCGGGAAGAGAATATCCTGCTGTTGGTCTGGCTGCTGGCCATGCGCCGCATCGCCGTGCCGCAGGGCCTGGCGGCGCTGGCGCTGGCCGGCACCTGGATACTGGCGGTACGTTGGTACTTGCTGCCGGGGCTGCCCAGCTATGTCTGGGCGCCCAGCATCGGCTCGGTGATCGCGGCGCTGCACGATGTGCGCTCGCTGGCCTCGATTGCGGCCGGCGTCGGCGTGGTGCTGCCGCTGGCGCTGCTGGGCATGCGCCGCGCGGCGCCGGCGCTGCAGCCGCTGAAATCGCTGCTGCTGCTGATGGCGCTGCCGCCGCTCTACGCCGCGCTGTGCGTGCGCGTCGATGGCCGCGCCGTGTGGAGCCTGTATCCGATGCTGATCCCGTTTGCCGCCGCGTATGTGGCGGGGCGGCTCAGGCGGTGAGGCCGGCGCCGGCGCCGTCGAAGCTGCGCTCGATCAGTTCGATCTTGTAACCGTCCGGGTCCGTGACGAAGGCGATCACCGTGGTGCCGCCTTTGACCGGTCCCGGTTCGCGCGTGACGGTGCCGCCGTTGGCCTTCACCGCTTCGCAGGCGCTGTAGATGTTCTCGGCCGAGATCGCGATGTGGCCATAGGCGGTGCCCAGGTCGTAGCTGTCGACGCCGTAGTTGTAGGTCAGCTCCAGCTCGGCGTGATCGGGATTCGCGCCATAACCGAGGAAGGCCAGCGAGTATTTGTACTCGGGATTGTCGCTGGTGCGCAGCAGCTTCATGCCGAGTACCTTGGTGTAAAAATCGATCGAGCGCTGCAGGTGTCCTACCCGCAGCATGGTGTGCAGTATGCGCATCGTTAATCCTTGTGAGTGGTGAAACCGGACAAGGATTTTATCAGCGGCTGGCGGTTTTTGCCGCCACCGGCGCCACGCGCCAGATGGTGTTGCCGACGTCGTCCGCCACCAGCAGCGCGCCCTGTTTGTCCACCGCCACGCCCACCGGCCGGCCCTGGGCCTTGTCTTCCTTGTTGAGGAAGCCGGTCAGGAAATCCTGCGGCGGTCCGGACGGCTTGCCGCCGCTGAACGGGATGAACACCACCTTGTAGCCGCTGTGCGGCTTGCGGTTCCACGAGCCGTGCTGGCCGATGAACACGCCGCCGCGATACGGCTGCGGGAATAAGGTGTGGTCATAGAAGGTCAGGCCCAGGGAGGCGGTGTGCGCGCCCAGCGCGTAATCGGGCACGATGGCCTTGGCCACCAGCTCGGGCTTTTGCGGCGACACGCGCTTGTCGACGTGCTGGCCGAAGTAGCTGTACGGCCAGCCGTAGAAGCCGCCTTCCTTCACCGAGGTCATGTAGTCGGGCACCAGGTCGTTGCCCAGCTCGTCGCGTTCATTGACGGTGGTCCACAGCGTCTTGGTCTGCGGTTCCCAGCCCATGCCGTTGGCATTGCGCAGGCCGGAGGCGTACACCTTCGACTTGCTGGTGGCGATCTCGAACTGCCAGATGGCGGCGCGGCCCTGTTCGGCCTCGATGCCGTTTTCGGCGACGTTGCTGTTGGAGCCCACCGTCACGTACAGGAATTTGCCGTCCGGGCTGGCCGTGATGTTCTTGGTCCAGTGGTGGTTGATGGTGCCGGCCGGCAGGTCCATCACCTTGGTGCCCTGGGTGGCGATGCTGGTCTCGCCTTCCTTGTAGGGGAAGCGCAGCACGGCGTCGGTGTCGGCCACGTACAGGTTATTCCCCACCAACACCATGCCGAACGGCGAATTCAGGCCCTTGATGAATTCGGTCTTGGTCTGCGCCGCGCCCTTGCCGTCCAGCCCGCGCAGCAGGGTGATGCGGTTGGCCGACTCGGTCACCGCGCCGGCTTTTTTCTGCATGTGCTTCATCACCGCGCCCTTGATGCCCTTGGCGTCGTCCGGCTTGGGCGGCGCGTTGGTCTCTGCCACCAGCACGTCGCCGTTCGGCAGGGCGTAGACCCAGCGCGGATGGTCGAGATTGCCGGCGTAGGCGCTGACGCTGAAACCGGCCGGCGCCATCGGCTTCTGGTCCGCCGACCATGGCGCCGTGTCGGCCACGTTCACGGTCGGGATCAGTTTGCGGTCCGGTTCCGGCAATTGCGGATTGGGACCATAGCCGACCTGATAGGACTGGGCCGGCGCCAGTTGCGGCGCCAGCAGGGCGGTCAGCGTAAGGACGAGGGCGGTACGGTGCTGCATGGTCGGGGACTCCTGTTAGTCGCGTTTGGTGTGCGGTTGCGGCTGCGCCTGGGCGTCGCTGCGCGGTTTCTGCACGCCGCGCTGGTTGTGCAGGTCGGTGTCGACCAGGCCGCTGTCGATGTCGGTGGCGGCCTGCTGGATGATGCTGTGCTGTTTGTTGCCCTGCAGCGCATCGGGCGCTTCATCGCGCTCGTGCGGCATGCGCTTGACGCCATCGTCCTTTACTTTGGCGTCGGTATTGACGTGCTGGTCTTTCATGACGGCCTCCATGTGGTTGCGGTCCATCTTAGCGGGTTGGGTTCGGGGCGGTCGCCAGATTGAATTTTGACAACTTCGGAGCGAAGTCGTTTATCATTCAGAGCACCTTCCATCGTCAGGATTTCTTGCATGAGCCACGCTGTCCCGCTGTCGAACTGCGCCAACTGTGAAACGCCGCTGAGCGGCCATTACTGCTCCCACTGCGGCCAGGAGGCGGTGCTGCATGCGGCCAGCACGCGCGAATTCCTGCACGAGTTCATCGGCCACTATGTGGCGCTGGAAGGCAAGCTGTGGGGCTCGCTGCGCCGGTTGATCCTCAAGCCGGGCGAGCTGACCAACGAATACATCCGCGGCCGGCGGGTACGCTACGTGCAGCCGCTGCGGCTGTACCTGACCTTCAGCGTGCTGTTCTTCGCGCTGCTGAAGTTCGGCGGCGGCGAGCATGAAGAGACCAAGGTCGAGGGCGACACCACGGCCGCCAGGGTGGTGGCGCCGGCCCGCGTGCTGGCCGACACCGCCGCACGCGAAGTCCGATCGGCCACGCCGCAAGATCCGGCCGAGGCAAGCAGCCGCGCAGCGGCGGAAACGGCGGTGGGGGCCGCCATGAAGGACATGGGCGAGGCAGACGCCAAGTCCGAAGCCCGCGCCGCCAAGGCCATCGAGATCGACAAGCACGACAACATCAGCGAGGAATACATCGACGGCCAGCTGGCCGGCTGGCCCACGCTGCGGCATCAGTGGCATGCGTTCAACCAGCTGCCGGCCGAGGAACAGCTGAAAGCCTTCAAGAACGGCATGCTGCACTACGCGCCGTACGCAATCTTTTGCCTGATGCCGGTGTTCGCGCTGTTCCTCAAGGTGCTGTACCTGGGCTCGGGGCGCGGCTTCGGCGAGCATATGCTGTTCGCGCTGCACACCAACGCCTTCGCCTTCCTGATCTTCAGCGTGATCCTGTTCGCGCATTACGGCCTGCTGCAGTTTGCGCTGTGGTGCTGGATGATCGCCTATCTGCCGTGGGCCATGCGCCGCGTCTACCACAAGGGCCGCTTCGGCACCTTCTGGCGCTGGGTGCTGCTGATGCTGGCCTATCTGATCGCGCTGATGCTGGCGATCATGGCGTCGGCGGCGCTGGGCGTGATGACGGTGGGCCACTGAGCGTCATCCCCTTGCTCCGCTTGCATTGAGCACTGTTTAAATGTACAGTGGCGACGCCAGCGGAGGATGGCACAAGGCGGCGTTATGGGTTAACCTGCTGCGTGTCGCCGCCCATGGCCCCTAGCCGAGATTTTTATGACCGCCACCCACGCTGTTTTCCACACCATTGCCCTGGTCGTGCGCCAGAATACCGACGGCATCGCCGAACCGGTGCGCAGCCTGGTCGACTTCCTGCAGCAGGGCGGCTATCAGGTGGTGTTCGAGGAGCAGACCGCCGCGCACCTCGACCTGCGCTTCGATGACGTGCAGGTGATGGACGCCGCCGCCATCGGCGCCAGCTGCGACGCCGCCATCGTCATGGGCGGCGACGGCACCATGCTCGGCATCGCGCGCCAGCTGGCGCCGTTCGATGTGCCGCTGATCGGCATCAACCAGGGCCGGCTGGGTTTCATGACCGACATTCCGCTGGAAGGCATGCTGGACGTGCTGGCGCGTATCCTCAGCGGCAGCTACAAGGCCGAGCGCCGCACCCTGCTGGAAGGCAGTGTGCTGCGCAACGACGTCTCGATTCACGTCGGCATGGCGGTCAACGACGTGGTGGTCTCGCGCGGCACCGGCGCCGGCATGGCCGAGTTGCGCGTCGAGGTCGACGGCCAGTTCATGTACAACCAGCGCTCCGATGGCCTGATCATTTCGACCGCGACCGGCTCCACCGCCTACGCGCTGTCCGCCGGCGGACCGCTGCTGCATCCGTCGCTGGGCGGCATCGTGCTGGTGCCGATCGCGCCGCATGCGCTGTCCAACCGCCCCATCGTGCTGCCGGAATCGAGCGAGATCGTGGTCGAGATCATGCGCGGGCGCGATGTCAGCGTCAATTTTGATATGCAAACCTTCGCCAGCCTGCAGACGCAGGACCGCATCGTGATCCGGCGTTCGCCGCACACGATCAGTTTCCTGCATCCGGACGGCTGGAGCTACTACCACACGCTGCGCGAAAAGCTGCACTGGAACGAGTATCCGTCCGGTGAGGGCAAACTCAACTAACCACACACCATCACATGCTGCGTACCCTGTCCATCCGTGATTTCGTTATTGTCGATACCATCGAACTGGAATTTTCAGCCGGCTTCACCGTGTTCACCGGCGAGACCGGGGCAGGCAAATCGATCCTGATCGATGCGCTGACGCTGGCGCTGGGCGGCCGCGGCGACGCCAGCGTGGTGCGCGAAGGCGCGGCCAAGGCCGACATCACGGCGGATTTCGCCGTCAGCGCGCAGGCGCGCGCGTGGCTGGCGACGCATGAATTCGCGGCCGAGGAGGACGGCGCGCTGCTGCGCCGCGTGATCGACAACGCCGGCCGCAGCAAGGCCTACATCAACGGCATCGCGGCCACGGCGGCGCAGCTGCGCGAGCTGGGCGACCTGCTGGTCGACATCCACGGCCAGCACGCGCACCAGTCGTTGATGAAGACCGATGCGCAGCGCGCGCTGCTGGACGGTCAGGCCGGCGCCGATGGCGAAGCGAAGGCGGTGTCTGTCGCGTACAAGGCGTGGCGCGCGTTGGCGCGGCAGCTGGAGGAATTCGAGACCAACGCGGCCAATGTGCTGTATGAACGCGAGCGCCTGGAATGGCAGGTCAACGAGCTGGAAAAGCTGGCGGTCAAGCCGGGCGAGTGGGCGGAGGTCAGCAATGAGCAGAGCCGTTTGTCGCACGCGGCCAGTCTGCTGGAGGGCGCGCAGGAAGCGCTGGCGGTGATCTCTGAAGCGGAAGATCATCCGATCCTGTCGCAGTTGTCGTCGCTGAACCAGAAGCTGGGCAAGCTGGCCGACATCGACAGCGGCCTGCGCGCGGTGGTGGAGCTGATCGAGCCGGCGCGCATCCAGCTGCAGGAAGCGGTGTATGCGCTCAACGATTATCTCGACCGCGTCGATCTGGACCCGCAGCGCCTGCGCACGGTGGAAGCGCGCATGGACGCGATCCACTCGGCGGCGCGCAAGTTCCGTGTGCCGGAAGAGCAGCTGCACGAAGAACACGCCAAGCTGGCGTCGCGCCTGGCGCAACTGGCCGATGCCACCGATCTGGAAGGCTTGCGCAAGCAGGAAGAAAAGCTGAAGGCCGCGTATCTGGGCGAGGCGCAGCGGTTGTCGGCCACGCGCGCGCGCGCCGCCGGGCAGCTGGGCGCCGCCGTCACCAGGGCGATGCAGGAACTGAACATGACCGGCGGCCGTTTCGAGGTGGCGTTGCATCCGTGCGAGCCGGCGGCGTACGGCGTCGAGCAGGTCGAATTCCTGGTGGCCGGCCATGCCGGCGTAGCGGCACGGCCACTGGCCAAGGTGGCGTCGGGCGGCGAGCTGGCGCGCATCTCGCTGGCGATCTCGGTGATCACCTCCAACGCCACCACGGTACCGACGCTGATCTTCGACGAGGTGGACAGCGGCATCGGCGGCGGCGTGGCGGAAGTGGTCGGCCGTCTGCTGCGTCGTCTGGGGCAGGAGCGCCAGGTGCTGTGCGTGACCCACTTGCCGCAGGTGGCGAGTCAGGCTGGCCAGCACTTCCAGGTCGCCAAGGGCACGCTGGACAACGGCAAGACCGCCTCGCGCATCGACGTGCTGGACGCCAAATCGCGCGTCGAAGAAATCGCCCGCATGCTGGGCGGTCTGGAGATCACCGCCACCACCCGCAAACACGCCCGCGAGCTGCTGGCTTCTTGATATCGCGCAGACACTCCCTGAGATCTGGCGGCGCTGGAAACCCGCTTGCTGAAGTGGTTCATTGCGACAGCTTTTGCACTCGCCGCCGTGATGGGGCCGATTGCCGTCGCGGTTGCCAAGCTTATACATTAAGATAGTGGCTGACGGTAATTACCTACAGCCACTCATGACCTTCCAAACCGAACCTTCCCACAAGCACGGCACTGTCAGCCGCAGCGCCATCGTCCTGGTCAACCTGGGCACGCCCGATGCGCCGACCCGTTCCGCCGTACGCCGCTATCTCAAGCAGTTCCTGTCCGATCCGCGGGTGGTGGAGATTCCCAAGGCTATCTGGTGGTTCATCCTCAACCTGATCATCCTGCCGTTCCGCTCGGGCCAGTCGGCCAAGAAATATGCGTCGATCTGGACCGAGGAGGGCTCGCCGCTGCGGACCTACACCGCCGGGCAGGCCAGGCAGCTGCATGCCGCGCTGGCGGCGCGCGGCCACAAGGACCTGACCGTGGCGATGGCCATGCGCTACGGCTCGCCGTCGCTGCCCGAGGTGCTGGCCAAGCTGAAGACCGACGGCTGCGAGCGCATCCTGCTGCTGCCGGCGTATCCGCAATACTCGGGCACCACCACCGGTTCGATCTACGACGCCGTATTCCAGCACTACGGCTCGGTGCGCAACATCCCCGAGCTGCGCTTCGTACGCAATTACCACGACCATGAGGGGTATATCCGCGCCCTGCGGCAATCGGTGCTCAATCACTGGGAGCAGCATGGGCGGCCGGACAAGCTGGTGATGTCCTTCCACGGCGTGCCCAAGCGCACATTGATGCTTGGCGATCCCTACCACTGCGAATGCCTGAAAACCGCGCGCCTGCTGGCCGCCGCCTTGAAACTCAAGCCGGAGCAGTACGTGGTCAGTTTCCAGTCGCGCTTCGGCAAGGCCGAGTGGCTGCAGCCGTACACGGCGCCCACCGTGATCCAGCTGGCGCGCGACGGCGTCAAGCGCATCGACGTGATCTGCCCCGGTTTCATCAGCGACTGCCTGGAAACGCTGGAAGAAATCTCGATGGAAGTGCGCCACGACTTCATCTCCAACGGCGGCCAGGACTTCCACTACATTCCCTGCCTGAACGCCGCGCCGGCCTGGATCGGCGCGCTGGCCGAGATCGCCGAGCAGCACATCATCGGCTGGCCGACCCAGCTGGCTCCGTCCGAGCGCGAGCAGCGCAAGAAAGACGCCGAAACCGGCCGTACCGCCGCCCTGCAACTCGGCGCCGCCGACTGAAAAGCAACATTTCCATTCCTCCCACGCCGTCACCCGATAATCAGCACTTGCGGGTGACGAGTGCCAGCCTGTTAAAATAGCCGCCTGATTACTGCCGATGTTGTTTAAACGACAGGCGCAAAAAGCCCTTGAAAAAAGTAGGTTACTGCCCCATTTGCTGCCACATCGGTAAGAAAAGTAATGTCAAACTAATACGATTGTAGGAGTCTCTAGATGCAAGATCAGGAAAACCAGGCCGTACCCCCTAATCCAGAGGCGGCAGAAGCCGCTGCGTCGGCCCCACCATCGACCCCGGAACAGGCGCAGCAGCAGTCGCTGGAAGAGCAACTGTCGGCCACCGAAGCCAAGCTGGCCGAGATGCACGACGCGTTCATGCGCGCCAAAGCCGACGGGGAAAACATCCGCCGCCGCGCTCAGGAAGACGTGAGCAAGGCCCATAAATTTGCCGTGGAAAGCTTCGCCGAAGCGCTGGTGCCGGTCAAGGACAGCCTGGAAATGGCGCTGAAAGTCGAGGCGCCGACCCTGGAATCGCTGAAGGAAGGCGTGGAAATGACGCTGAAGCAGCTGTCCGCCGCGTTCGAGCGCAACCGCCTGGTGGAAATCGTGCCGCAACAGGGCGAAAAGCTGGACCCGAACAAGCACCAGGCCGTGGCCGTCGTGCCGGCCGAGCAGGAAGCCAACACGGTGGTTGCCGTGTTGCAGAAAGGTTATATGATCGCCGACCGCCTGCTGCGCCCGGCCATCGTCACCGCCGCGCAGGCAAAGTAAATACTATTGCGGCGATAGTTTCAAGCTCTTGAAAAGATAGCCGTTTTCCACATATTAGTACCATCTGAACTCTAGCAAATAAGGAAGAACATCATGGGTAGAATTATCGGTATCGATCTGGGAACCACCAACTCCTGCGTTGCCATCATGGAAAATGGCACACCTAAGGTCATCGAGAATGCCGAAGGCGCACGCACGACGCCATCTATCATTGCTTATCAAGAAGATGGTGAAATCCTGGTGGGCTCGCCGGCAAAACGCCAGGCGGTGACCAACCCGAAAAACACGCTGTTCGCCGTCAAGCGCCTGATCGGCCGCAAGTTCGACGAGAAGGAAGTGCAGAAGGACATCGGCCTGATGCCTTACTCGATCACCAAGGCCGACAACGGCGACGCCTGGGTCGGCGTGCGCGACAAGAAACTGGCGCCACCGCAAATCTCGGCGGAAGTGCTGCGCAAGATGAAGAAAACCGCGGAAGACTACCTGGGTGAGGAAGTCACCGAGGCCGTCATCACCGTGCCGGCCTACTTCAACGACTCGCAGCGCCAGGCCACCAAGGATGCCGGCCGTATCGCCGGTCTGGACGTCAAGCGCATCATCAACGAGCCGACTGCGGCCGCGCTGGCCTTCGGCCTGGACAAAACGGAAAAGGGCGACCGCAAGATCGCCGTGTACGACCTGGGCGGCGGTACCTTCGACGTCTCGATCATTGAAATCGCCGACGTGGATGGCGAAAAGCAGTTCGAAGTGCTGTCGACCAACGGCGACACCTTCCTGGGCGGCGAAGACTTCGACCAGCGCGTGATCGACTACATCATCGACGAATTCAAGAAGATCAACGGCCTGGACCTGAAGAAGGACCCGATCGCGCTGCAGCGTATCAAGGCATCGGCCGAGCGCGCCAAGATCGAACTGTCGTCGTCGCAGCAGACCGAGATCAACGAGCCGTACATCGCCATGGCGAACGGCGCGCCGGTCCACCTGACCCTGAAGATGACCCGCGCCAAGCTGGAATCGCTGGTGGAAGAGTTGATCAACGCCACCATCGAGCCATGCCGCATCGCCATCAAGGACGCCGGCGTGAAAGTGTCGGACATCGATGACATCATCCTGGTCGGCGGCATGACCCGTATGCCGAAGGTGCAGGAAAAGGTCAAGGAGTTCTTCGGCAAGGATCCACGCAAGGACGTGAACCCGGACGAAGCCGTGGCCGTCGGCGCCGCCATCCAGGGCTCCGTGCTGTCGGGCGAGCGCAAGGACCTGCTGCTGCTGGACGTGACCCCGCTGTCGCTGGGCATCGAAACCCTGGGCGGCGTGATGACCAAGATGATCCAGAAGAACACCACGATTCCGACCAAGTTCTCGCAGGTGTTCTCGACCGCGGACGACAACCAGCCTGCCGTGACCATCAAGGTCTACCAGGGCGAGCGTGAAATCGCGGCCGGCAACAAGAGCCTGGGCGAATTCAATCTGGAAGGCATCCCGCCGGCGCCACGCGGCACGCCGCAGATCGAAGTGACCTTCGACATCGACGCCAACGGTATTCTGCACGTGGGCGCCAAGGACAAGGCCACCGGCAAGGAAAACAAGATCACCATCAAGGCCAACTCCGGTCTGACCGAAGATGAAATCCAGAAGATGGTGAAGGACGCCGAGCTGAACGCCGAGGAAGACAAGAAGGTCAAGGAACTGGCCGAGTCGCGCAACCAGGCCGACGCGCTGGTGCACTCGACCCGCAAGTCGCTGACCGAGTACGGCGACAAGCTGGACGCCGGCGAGAAAGAAAAGATCGAAGCCGCGATCACCGACCTGGAAGGTTCGATCAAGTCGGGCGACAAGGCCGACATCGACGCCAAGGTGGCCGCACTGTCGACCGCTTCGCAGAAGCTGGGCGAGAAGATGTACGCTGACATGCAGGCCCAGCAGGCCGCCGGCGGCGCCGACGCGGGCGCCGCGCCAGGCGCCGGCGCCGAGCAGGCCAAGCAGCAGGACGACGTGGTCGATGCCGACTTCAAGGAAGTAAAAGACAGCAAGTAAGCGTCATTCCCGCGCATGCGGGAACGGCAAGCCGAGCCGTGTGGCCGTGTGAGCGGTGCCGGCTCGGCTTTTTCGCATAAACAGTACAGAGTAAATAGCAAGGTCCCGACCAACTATGGCAAAGCGTGATTTCTACGAGATACTGGGTGTCTCCAAAAGCGCGTCGGAAGACGAGATCAAGAAGGCCTACCGCAAACTGGCCATGAAATACCATCCGGACCGCAATCCGGACAGCAAGGAGGCTGAAGAGAAATTCAAGGAAGTCAAGGAAGCCTACGAGATGCTGACCAATCCGGAAAAGCGCGAGGCGTATGACCGCTATGGTCACGCCGGCGTCGATCCGAACATGGGCGGCGGCGGTGGCGGCTTTGGCGGCGGTTTCGGTGACGCCTTCGGCGACATCTTCGGCGACATCTTTGGCGGCGGCCGCGGCCGCAGCTCGGGGCCGCAGGTGTACCGCGGCGCCGACCTGCGCTACAACCTCGAAATCACCCTGGAACAGGCCGCGCACGGCTTCGACACCACCATCCGCGTGCCGTCGTGGGACAAGTGCGATACCTGCCACGGCAGCGGCGCCAAGCCGGGCACCTCGCCGGTCACCTGCACCACCTGCGGCGGTCACGGCCAGGTGCGCATGCAGCAGGGCTTCTTCAGCATCCAGCAGACCTGCCCGAAATGCCACGGCACCGGCAAGATCATCCCCGAGCCATGCGCCGCCTGCGCCGGCCAGGGCCGCATCAAGCGCAACAAGACGCTGGAAGTGAAGATCCCGGTGGGCATCGACAACGGCATGCGCATCCGCTCGTCGGGCAACGGCGAACCGGGCACCAACGGCGGGCCGCCGGGCGACCTGTACGTGGAGATTCACATCAAGCCGCACGCGGTGTTCCAGCGCGAGGGCGACGACCTGCATTGCGAAATGCCGATCTCGTTCGCCAAGGCGGCGCTGGGCGGCGAAATCGAGGTGCCGACATTGTCTGGTAAAGTAGCGTTTACGATTCCTGAAGGGACCCAGTCGGGCAAGACCTTCCGCCTGAAGGGCAAGGGCATCAAGGGCGTGCGTTCCGGCTTCGCGGGCGATCTGTTCTGCCACGTGGCGGTGGAGACGCCGGTCAAGCTGACCGAGCGTCAGAAGGAACTGCTGCGGGAGTTCGAGAAATCGACCACCGAAGGCGGCTCCAAGCACAGCCCGCAGACCAAGACCTGGCGCGACAAGGTGAAGGACTTCTTCGAGTAAGTTGCCGTCATCCGAGCCAGCGAGTATCAGGACCGCCGCCATGTCTTCGGGCAGAACGGCGGTCTCTTTATGTACGAGAGGAGCATCATGAAAAGTCTGGAAAACAGCACATCCCCCCTGCGTGGCCTGCTTGAGAACAACCGCCGCTGGGCCGAATCGGAAGTGGAGCGCGACCCCGAGTTCTTCCAGCGGCTGGCCAAACAGGCCGCGCCGGAATACCTGTGGATCGGTTGCTCGGACAGCCGCGTGCCGGCCAATGAACTGCTGGGCCTGGCGCCGGGCGACGTCTTCGTCCACCGCAACATCGCCAACGTGGTGGTGCATTCGGACCTGAACTGCCTCTCGGTGCTGCAGTTCGCCATCGAAGTGCTGAAGGTCAAGCACGTGATCATCGTCGGCCACTACGGCTGCAAGGGCGTGCACGCCGCCATGACCGGCACCCGCGTGGGCCTGGTCGACAACTGGCTGCGCCACATCCACGACGTGCACCAGAAGCATGAGCGCTACATGGGCACCGTGCTGAACGAGCAAAAGCGTTCGGAGCGCCTGGTGGAGCTCAACGTGGTGGAGCAGGTGACCAACGTGGTGCACACCACCATCGTGCAGGATGCCTGGGACCGCGGCCAGGAACTGACCGTGCACGGCTGGGTCTACGGCATCAACGACGGCAAGCTGCAGGACATGGGCATCGCCATCAGCTCCCGCGACCAGCTGGCCCCGGCGGTGGCCAACCGTCTGGCCAAGTACGAAGTTCAGGCGTAAGCAAAACCTCCCGCTCCGGCTATTCCTGGCCGGAGCAAATCCTGCCCGATCCCTCCGTGGTGCAAAAATACGACTGACAGCACAGTCGTAATGAATTAATCTGTTTGCAATATGACTCACGCACTCGTTAATCCCAGTCTGATGAGTTGGTCTCGCCGCAGAGCCGGCCTGACTGAGGCCGAGGTCGCCTAAAACATTTCCGTTGATGAGGAAATGGTGATCGCATGGGAAAGCAGGGCAGAGTAAGCCGACATTCCGCCAGGCCCAGATTTGGGCCAGTCTGGCCACGTTCCGTTTGGCTCTTTATTTTTGGAGCACGCTGCGCAGGAATATTTGCCCCTGCCTGATATTGGATGTCGGTGATAGGCAGTACCGGAATTTCCAGCGTCGCACCATCCGGTAAACGCCGCGACGAAAACCTGTGTAAAGAATTCGGCTTGGATTGGATGAACACTTTTGATCTTCTGTATCGACTGGAAGCCAGGTTTGTTCTTCCTCGCTAGGCATCAAATCCCGCATATCGATATCAAATAAGCTTCGTTTTCTAAACGGGGACGGCGGCATAGACTGTATCGCACATCTTTTCATGAGAGTGCGTCATGGCTGCCGTTCTTCAGGATTCCTTACAGGTCGAGTTGTTCGATGCGCCGCTGGGCGCCGAAGTGATCGGGCTCGATCTGAATCGCCCGCTGTCGCAGCGGGATTTTCAGCGTATCCACAAGGCGCATCTCGATCACCATCTGCTGGTGTTCCGCGGCCAGCGCATCTCGCCTCAGCAGCAGGTCGATTTCAGCCGCCGTTTCGGGCCGTTGCAGATCCATGTGCTGCGCAATTTCCAGCTGCCCTCCCACCCGGAGGTGCTGATCATTTCCAATATCATCGAGGACGGCAAGCCGGTCGGTCTCGGCGACGCCGGCCACTTCTGGCATTCCGATCTGTCGTACAAGGAGGCGCCCAGCCTGGGCTCGATGCTGCACGCGCAGGAATTGCCGGCCGAAGGCGGCGATACCTTGTTCGCGAACATGCATCTGGCCCACGACACGCTGCCGGCCGCGCTGCGCAATGCGGTGCAGGGCCTGCGTGCCGAGCACAGTTATCTGGCCCAGTACGAGGAGCTGCGCCGCCGCAGCCCGTTCCGTCCCGCGTTGACGCAGGCGCAGATCGATGAGGTCAGGCCGGTACTGCATCCGGTCGTGCGCACCCATCCGGAGACGGGCCGCAAGGCGTTGTTCGTCAGCGAGCATTTCACAACGCGCATCGTTGGTCTCGCCGAAGCCGAAAGCAGGGCGCTGCTGGCCGAACTGTTCGCGCACAGCGTCAAGCCGGAACATGTCTACCGCCACCGCTGGCAGCCGCATGACATGGTGTTCTGGGATAACCGCTCGCTGATGCATCTGGCGGCCGGCACGCCCGATCACCTGCGCCGCAAGCTGTACCGCACCACCATTGAAGGCGATGTGCCTTTCTAACCGTCAGAGGATATCCATGTTCCGATTCACCGCCGCTGCCCTGGCCCTGAGCCTCGCCGTCGCCAATCCCGCGCAGGCCGAAGGCCGCATCCGCATCGCCGAGCAGTTCGGCGTGGTGTATTTGCTGCTCAATGTGGTACAGGATCAACAGCTGATCGAGAAGCAGGGCAAAAAGCTGGGCCTCGACATCAAGGTCGAACGCACGCAGTTGTCGGGCGGCTCGGCGGTGAACGATGCCTTGCTGTCGGGCGCCATCGATATCGCCGGCGCCGGCGTCGGGCCGCTGCTGACCATCTGGGACCGCACCAATGGCAAACAGAATGTGAAGGGCGTGGCGTCGCTGGGCAGCTTCCCTTACTACCTGGTCAGCACCAATCCCAAGGTGAAGACCATCGCCGACCTCAGCGAGAAGGACCGCATCGCGCTGCCGGCGGTGACGGTGTCGGTGCAGTCACGCATCCTGCAGTACGCGGCAGCGAAGCAGTGGGGCGACAAGGAGTTCGCGCGGCTCGATCGATATACGCAGACCCTGCCGCATCCGGATGCGGCGGCGGCGCTGATCGCCGGCGGCACCGAGATCAACGGCCACTTCGGCAATCCGCCGTTCCAGGAGCAGGAGCTGGCGGGTAATCCGAATGCGCATATCGTGCTGAATTCCTATGATGTGCTGGGCGGCCCGAGTTCCGCCACGGTGTTGTACGCCACCGAGAAATTCCGCAACGAGAATCCCAAGACTTACCGCGCCTTCACCGCCGCGCTGGCGGAAGCGGCGCAGTACATCAGCAGGAATCCGGAAGCGGCGGCCGATACCTATCTGCGCGTCAGCAAGGCCAGGGTGGATCGTGAGCTGCTGCTGAAGATCATCAGGAACCCGCAGGTGAATTTCAGCGTGGCGCCGCAGAACACCTATGGTCTGGCGCAGTTCCTGTACCGCGTCGGCGCCATCAAGAAGCAGCCGGCCAGCTGGCGCGATTATTTCTTTGACGATCCTGTGATCGCAGCCGGATCATGAGTCTGCAGATTGTCAGTCCGACCGGCGGCATCGCACCGCTGCTGCGCGCGGAAGGCGTCAGCCTGGAATATGGCAGTACGCGCGCCACGCACAATGTCAGCTTCGATGTCTACCGCGGCGACCGGTTCGTGCTGCTCGGACCTTCCGGCTGCGGCAAGTCCTCGCTGCTGAAGGCAGCGGCCGGCTTCGTGCGCCCCCGTGCCGGCAGCATCAGCATCAACGGCGCGCCGGTCGACGGGCCGGGGCCGGACCGCATCGTGGTGTTCCAGGAATTCGACCAGCTGCCGCCGTGGAAATCGGTGCTGGAGAATGTGATGTTCCCGCTGCTGATGACCAAACGCGTCAGCCGCCACGAGGCGGCCGAGCGGGCGGCGCACTGGATCGCCAGGGTGGGGCTGGGCGGATTCGAACATGCGCATCCGCACACGCTGTCCGGCGGCATGAAGCAGCGCGTGGCCATCGCCCGCGCACTGGCGATGCAGCCCGATGTGCTGTTGATGGACGAACCGTTCGCCGCGCTCGACGCGCTCACGCGCCGCAAGATGCAGGAAGAACTGGGACGCCTGTGGGAAGAGCTGCGCTTCACGCTGCTGTTCGTCACGCACTCGATCGAAGAGGCGCTGGTGGTCGGCAACCGCATCCTGCTGCTGTCGCCGCATCCGGGGCAGGTGCGGGCGGAGCTGAACAGCCACCAGTTCGACCTGGCCAGCGCCGGCAGCCCTGAATTCCAGGCCGCCACGCAACGCATCCACAACCTGCTGTTCAACCCTGTCGGACCCGCGCAGGCGGCTACCCATGCTGAGCGTGCCGGGCAAGCGGCATCGCCTGACTGGAGCGCCGCGCCATGAGTCTCATCCTCGACCCGCCGATCCGCCAGGAATACGAATACACCGTCGCGCCGCCAGTGCTGCGCGCAGCCGGGCCCCGACTGCCGCTGGTACGGCGCGTTTGGCAGCAAGCCTGGCTGCGCAAGTTGCTGATCCTGGTCCTGCTGGCCATCGCCTGGGAAGCCGTCGCGCGCTGGCAGGCCAATGATCTGCTGCTGCCGGGCTTCGTGCAGACTACGGAAGCTTTTTTCCAGGGCATCGCCAGCGGCGAACTGCTGGCGCGGGTGCGCATCACGCTGGCGGTGCTGCTGCAAGGCTACGTGGCCGGCATTGTTGCGGCCTTCGCGCTGACCGCGCTGGCCGCCTCCACCCGCATCGGCCGCGATTTGCTGGAAACCCTGACCGCCATGTTCAACCCACTGCCGGCCATCGCCTTGCTGCCGTTGGCGCTGCTCTGGTTCGGCCTGGGCAAGGCCAGCCTGCTGTTCGTGATCGTCCACGCCGTGCTGTGGCCGCTGGCGCTGGGCGCCTCTGCCGGCTTCCAGGCCGTGCCGGAAACCTTGCGCATGGCCGGCCGCAATTACGGCTTGCATGGTCTGCGGCTGGTGCTGCACATCCTGGTACCCGCCGCGCTGCCATCCATCCTGTCCGGCCTGAAGATCGGCTGGGCCTTCGCCTGGCGCACGCTGATCGCGGCCGAACTAGTGTTCGGCACCACCAATGGCCAGGGCGGGCTGGGCTGGTACATTTTCCAGAACCGCAACGAGCTGTACACCGACAAGGTTTTCGCCGGCCTGGCCGCCGTCATCCTGATCGGCCTACTGGCGGAAAACGTGGTATTCCGTCCACTGGAAACGATTACCGTGCGCCGCTGGGGTATGCAAGGGCAGGTGTGACGCTGGCAGTATGCGGGACTTGTGCCGTAGAATCTGCGCATGCACATCCAAATTACTGGAGTGATTCTTGCTTGCTGCAGAGTCATGTCCCCCTCTCATGCGTAAGCCGGCCATGCCCAATCTGCGTATCGTTGTCGTCAATACTGTCATCCATGATGAGAGTGACGAGGCGCTGCACGCGCAGGCGGAGCGCGCGCGCGTGCTGCGTATCGGCCTGCTGGAAGCCGGCTACGACATCATCGCCTCGCTGCCGCCCGATATGTATTTGCCGGACCGCATCGCCCAGCTGCAGCCCGACATGATCATCGTCGACGCCGAGTCGGACGCGCGCGACGTGCTGGAGCATATCGTCATCGCCACCCGCGACGAGCGCCGCCCCATCGTCATGTTCACCGAGAGCGAGGATGCCGAGAGCATGGAGGCGGCGGTGGAAGCGGGCGTCTCCGCCTACATCGTGGCCGGCCTGCAGAGCGAGCGCATCAAGCCGGTGCTGCAGGTGGCGCTGGCCCGCTTCAAGCGCGAGCAGAAGTTGCTGGACGAGCTCTCCGATACCAAGAGCAAACTGGCCGAGCGCAAGGTGATCGAGAAGGCCAAGGGGCTGTTGATGCAGCGCCAGGGCTTCAGCGAGGACCAGGCTTACCAGAAGCTGCGCTCGATGGCCATGAGCAAGAACCTCAAGCTGTCGGAAGTGGCCCAGCGCATCCTCGACGTGGAAGACTTGCTGGGCTAAAAAGATGCACGATCATGATGCGCCGCGCGATTGCGGTGCATTTTTTTTGCCCGGATGCCGCTCTTTCCCTCTGTAAACAAGCTGGCACGGTCATTGCATAGTCCTGTGCAAGCGCAATGATGCGTTGATGCGCCTCGCCAACGGCGGCGGGGCCCACAGGACAACGGCGTCCACCGGTCACGAATCCGTTCGTGAGGGTGGACGCTTTTTTTTGGCCGATAGTTAGCGACGACTACAAAGGGATAGCCATGAAATACAAGCAGCTGAAAGCGGAAAGCACTTTGCCAGGCGACATCAGTATCAAGCGCAGGAAAATCATTCAAGCGGCGGGTCTTTTAGCGGGAGGAAGCATGTTGGGATTGGCAACAGGTGGTGTGTGGGCGGCGGGTTCGGACAAACCGGAAAAGGAAGAAATCAGGATCGGCTTCATCCCGCTGACCGACTGCGCCTCCGTCGTCATGGCGTCGGTGCTGGGCTTCGACAAGAAGTACGGCGTTAAATTTGTACTGAGCAAGGAGGCATCCTGGGCCGGCGTGCGCGACAAGCTGGCCAACGGCGACCTTGACGCCGCACACGTGCTGTACGGCCTGCTGTACGGCGTGCAGATGGGCATAGGCGCGCAGAAAAAGGACATGGCGGTCCTGATGAGCCTGAACAACAACGGCCAGGCCATCACCCTGTCGAAAAAGCTGGCCGACAAGGGCGCCGTCGATGGCGCCTCGCTGTACAAGCTGATGCAGACCGACAAGCGCGACTACACCTTCGCCCAGACCTTCCCGACCGGCACCCACGCCATGTGGCTGTACTACTGGCTGGCCGCCAACGGCATCAATCCGATGAAGGACGCCAAGGTGATCACCGTGCCGCCGCCGCAGATGGTGGCCAATATGCGCGTCGGCAACATGGATGGTTTCTGCGTCGGTGAACCGTGGGGCCACCGCGCCATCATGGACGGCGTCGGCATCACCGCCGTCACCACCCAGGACATCTGGAAGGATCACCCGGAGAAGGTATTGGGCTGCACGCTGGAGTTCGCGAAAAAATACCCGAACACCTGCCGCGCCATGATGGCCGCCATTCTCGAAGCCGGCAAATGGATCGATTCCTCGCTGGCCAACAAGAACAAGATGGCGGAAACCATCGCCGACAAATCCTATGTCAACACCAGCAAGGACGCGATCGACCAGCGCATCATGGGCCGCTACCAGAATGGCCTGGGCAAGACCTGGGACGACCCGAACCACATGAAGTTCTACAACGACGGCGCCGTCAACTTCCCCTATCTGTCGGACGGCATGTGGTTCATGACCCAGCATCGCCGCTGGGGCCTGCTGAAGGACGATCCCGACTACCTGGCGGTGGCCACTTCGGTCAACCAGATCGAGCTGTACAAGGATGCGGCCACCATGACCAAAACCCCCGTACCCAAGAGCCCTTTACGCACTTCGAAATTGATGGATGGTTCCGTGTGGGACGGCAAGAACCCGAAAGCGTTCGCCGCCTCGTTCAAGATCAAAGCCTGATAACAGGAGGATGCCATGAACGCCTTGCTCAAACCCGATAGCGCGGAGCCGGAGGCCGCCGGCGCCGCGCCTGCCGCTTCGCCTTCCAGCCGCCGTCCGCGCCGTCCGCTGGCGGCAAACGGCACCGCCCGCGCGCGCAGGCAGGTCTCCGCCACCGCGCTGAAAATCGTCGCGCCACTGGTGGGCGCGGCGCTGCTGGTGCTGATCTGGCAGCTGATCACGGTGAACAACAGCAGCTTCCCCACGCCGGCCGTCACGTTTGCGGAAGCGGTCAAACTGTTCTCCGATCCGTTCTACCGCAACAGCCCGAACGACCAGGGCATAGGCTGGAATCTGCTGGCGTCGTTGCAGCGTGTGGGCGTGGGCTTCGGTCTGGCGGCGCTGGTCGGCATTCCGCTCGGCTTCCTGGTCGGACGCGTGCAGTTTTTCGGCGCCATGTTCAGTCCCATTATCAGCCTGCTCAAGCCGGTGTCGCCGCTGGCCTGGCTGCCTATCGGCCTGCTGGTGTTCAAGTCGGCCAATCCGGCGGCGATCTGGTCGATCTTCATCTGCTCGATCTGGCCGATGATCATCAACACCGCCGTCGGCGTGCAGCGCGTGCCGCAGGATTACATGAACGTGGCGCGCGTGCTGAACCTGTCGGAATGGAAGGTGCTGACCAAGATCCTGCTGCCGTCGGCGCTGCCCTACATCCTGACCGGCGTGCGGCTGTCGATCGGCACCGCGTGGCTGGTGATCGTCGCGGCCGAGATGCTGACCGGCGGCGTGGGCATCGGTTTCTGGGTGTGGGATGAGTGGAACAACCTGAATGTCCCGCACATCATCATCGCCATCGCGGCGATCGGTGTGGTCGGACTGCTGCTGGAGCAGGCGCTGATGGCGCTGGCCCGTGCCTTCACCTACGAACAAGTATCCAACTGAGGAGCGGCGTCATGGACGATCCGAAATTCATCGACATCGAAGGCGTGGAGATGATCTTCCACACCAAAAAGGGCGTGTTTCACGCGCTGCGCGACATCAACCTGGCGGTTGGCAAGGGCGAGTTCATTACGCTGATCGGCCACTCCGGCTGCGGCAAATCGACCTTGCTGAATCTGATCGCCGGGCTGCTGGAGCCGAGCGAAGGCGTGCTGCTGTGCGCCAATCGCGAGATCGCCGGGCCGTCGCCGGAGCGTTCGGTGGTGTTCCAGAACCATTCGCTGCTGCCCTGGCTGACCTGCTACGAGAATATCCATCTCGGCGTCGAGCGCGTGTTCGGCAAGACCGAGTCGAAAGCGCAACTGAAGGAACGCACGCTGGCGGCGCTGGCGCTGGTCGGCCTGACGCAGGCCGAGAGCAAGCGGCCGAACGAGATTTCGGGCGGCATGAAGCAGCGTGTCGGCATCGCCCGTGCACTGGCGATGGAACCGAAAGTGCTGCTGATGGACGAACCGTTCGGCGCACTGGATGCGCTGACCCGCGCCCATCTGCAGGACGAGCTGCTGAAGATCGTCGCCGCCACCAGATCGACGGTGGTGATGGTGACCCATGACGTGGACGAGGCGGTGCTGCTGTCCGATCGTATCGTCATGATGACCAACGGCCCGGCCGCCACCATCGGCGAAATCGTCGACGTGCGGCTGGACCGGCCGCGCGACCGCGTGGCGCTGGCGGCGGACCCGCAGTACATGGCCTACCGCGGCGCCGTGCTGGAATTCCTGTACCGCAAACAGGCGCACCCCGCCAAAGCCGCCTAAATCCGGGGTCAGGTCTTCCATTGCATCACGAGCCCAGCCGTAGCGACCGCTACGGCTGGGCTCGTGACGCAATGGAAGACCTGACCCCGGAGTTGCACCGCCGGTGCGCACCGAGAGCGTGCATCGTGCACCGCAACATCGCATTGCACCATCCCGTACAGCGCCGGCCCGGCCCGTCTTCCCTCTGAAGACCCCGTTTTAACGGGGTGGCACGGCTCTTGCAAGAACAAGGGCAAGAGGTCAACGGCGATCTCCCCGCAGTACACGAATTCACACGCTGGTCCAAAGACGGACTGGCAGGACAACGGCGTCCGCCCAACCCGGTCTTTGAGGCCCGGTTGCGCGGGCGCCTTTTTGTTTTCTGAACGGGATAAAAAAATGGCCAGCAAAGCTACCAGCATCAAGCTCTTCTCGATTTCAACGCCTCAGATGCGGGCGTTCCACTTGACCTGGATGGCGTTCTTCGTCTGCTTCTTCGCCTGGTTCGCCTGCGCGCCGCTGATGCCGGTGATTAAAGGCGAATTCGGTCTGACGGCGGCGCAGATCGCGAATATCAACATCGCCGCCGTCGCCGTGACCATCATCGTGCGCCTGATCGTCGGCCCGCTGTGCGACCACTTCGGCCCACGCAAGGCCTATACCGGCTTGCTGCTGCTGGGTTCCATCCCGGTGATCGGCGTGGCGTTCGCGCAGAGCTACGAGAGCTTCCTGTTCTTCCGCCTGGCCATCGGCGCGGCCGGCGCCAGCTTCGTCATCACCCAGTACCACACCTCGGTGATGTTCGCGCCGAAAGTGGTGGGCACCGCCAACGCGGCCGCCGCGGGCTGGGGCAATGCCGGCGGCGGCGTGGCGCAGGCCGCGATGCCGCTGCTGATGACGGCCATGATCATGCTGGGCGTGAGCGAAGGCTTCGGCTGGCGCGCGGCGCTGATCGTGCCGGGCGTGCTGATGATCGTGATGGCCTTTGTGTACTACCGTTATACGCAGGACTGCCCGCAGGGGAACTTCAAGGAACTGCGCGCGGCCGGCATCGCCATCGAGGGAGGAAAGAAAGGTGGTTGGGATTCGTTCAAGCTGGCCGCCGCCAACTATCGCGTATGGCTGCTGTTCATCACCTACGGCGCCTGCTTCGGCATCGAGATCTTCATCCACAACATTGCCGCCACCTACTACGTCGATCACTTCAAGTTGTCGCTGGCGCAGGCCGGCATGGCGGCCGGCAGCTTCGGCCTGCTGGCGCTGTTCGCCCGCGCGCTGGGCGGTTGGGTCTCGGACCAATTCGCCGCCGGCGGCAACCTGAATAACCGCGTCAACCTGCTGTTCGTGCTGATGCTGGGCGAAGGCGCCGGCCTGCTGCTGTTCGCCCACGCCGGCAACGCCGCGCTGGCAGTAGCCGCCATGCTGGTATTCGGTCTGTTCACCCACATGGCCTGCGGCGCCACTTACGCCGTGGTGCCGTTCGTCGACAAGCGCGCCCTTGGCGGCGTGGCCGGCATCATCGGCGCCGGCGGCAATGTCGGCGCCGTCGCCGCCGGCTTCCTGATGAAAGGCACAGGCGACGTGCAGCAGACGCTGAGCATCCTCGGCGTGCTGGTCGCCATCTCCGCCCTGTGTGCACTGGCCGCGCGCTTCAGCAGCGCCACCGTACAAGAAACCGCAATCGCCACCGCTTGAAGGGACAGTCATGAAAATCATCGTAATCGGCCACGGCATGGTAGGCCACAAGTTCCTGGAAAGCCTGGCCACCAGCGGCGCCGCCAATCTGCAGGTGACGGTGCTGTGCGAAGAGCCGCGTCCGGCCTATGATCGCGTGCACCTGTCGGAATTCTTTTCCGGTAAAAGCGCCGACGATCTGTCGCTGGTGAAACCCGGCTTCTTCGAGCGCGACGATATGATACTGCGACTGAACACCCGCGCCACCGCCATCGACGTCAAGGCGAAGACGGTCACCACCGGCGCGGGCGATGTGCTCTCCTACGACAAGCTGGTGATCGCCACCGGTTCCTATCCTTTCGTGCCGCCGCTGCCGGGCAAGGAGCGCAAGGACTGCTTCGTCTACCGCACCATCGAAGACCTGGAAGCCATGCTGGAATGCGGCCAGCGCGCCAAAACCGGCGTGGTGATCGGCGGCGGCCTGCTTGGCCTCGAATGCGCCAAGGCGTTGCGCGACATGAAGCTGGACACTCACGTGGTGGAGTTCTCGCCGCGCTTGATGGCGGTGCAGGTCGATGACGGCGGCGGCCGCGTGCTGCGCCGTAAGATCGAGGAACTGGGCGTGACCGTCCACACCGGGAAGAACACCACCGCCATTGTCGATGGCGCGCAGGCCACGCACCGCATGGAATTCGCCGACGGTGGCCACCTGGAAGCAGACATGATCGTCTTCTCGGCAGGTATCCGTCCTCGCGACATGCTGGCCAAGGAAGCCGGCCTGACGATCGGCCCGCGCGGCGGCATCGAGATCAACAACAACTGCGTCACCTCGAACCCGGACGTCTACGCCATCGGCGAGTGCGCGCTGTGGGGTGGCATGATCTTCGGCCTGGTGGCGCCGGGTTACGAGATGGCGCGCGTCGCCGCCAAACACCTGCTGGGCGAAGCCGCCGAATTCGCCGGCGCCGACATGAGCACCAAGCTGAAACTGATGGGCGTGGACGTGGCCTCGATCGGCGACCCGCACGGCAAGGCGGAAGGCAGCCATTCCTACCAGTTCATCGACGAGCGCAAGCAAATCTACAAAAAGATCGTGGTCTCCGACTGCGGCAAGTATCTGCTGGGCGGCGTGATGGTGGGCGACGCCAGCGAATACGGCACGCTGCTGCAGATGATGCTGAATAGGATCGAACTGCCGGAGTCGCCGGAATTCCTGATTTTGCCGCAATCCGATGGCGCAGCCAGGCCGGCGCTGGGTGTCGATGCGCTGCCGGATTCGGCACAAATCTGCTCCTGCAACGACGTCTCCAAGGGTGCGCTGTGCGCGGCGGTGGCCGGCGGCGCCACCACCATCTCCGCGCTGAAAAGCTGCACCAACGCCGGCACGTCCTGCGGCGGCTGCGTGCCGCTGGTCACGCAGGTGATGAAGGCCGAGATGAAGAAGCAGGGCATGGAAGTCAACAACCATGTCTGCGAACACTTCGCCTATTCGCGCCAGGAGCTGTTCCACCTGATCAAGGTCGGCCAGATCAGGACCTTCGACGAGCTGCTGCACAAGCACGGCAAAGGGCTGGGCTGCGATGTCTGCAAGCCGCTGGCCGCCAGCATCCTGGCCACCGTGTACAACGACTTCGTGCTGAAGAAGGAGCACGCCAGCCTGCAGGACACCAACGACTACTTCCTCGGCAATATCCAGAAGGACGGCACCTACTCCGTGGTGCCGCGCATGCCGGGCGGCGAGGTCACGGCCGATGGCCTCATCGCGGTCGGCCAGGTGGCCAAGAAGTACGGCCTGTACACCAAGATCACCGGTGGCGCGCGCGTCGACCTGTTCGGCGCCCGCGTCGATCAGCTGCCGCTGATCTGGGAAGAGCTGATCGCCGCCGGCTTCGAGTCCGGTCATGCGTACGGCAAGTCGCTGCGCACGGTGAAATCCTGCGTCGGCTCGACCTGGTGCCGTTACGGCGTCGATGATTCCATCGGCCTGGCGATCGAACTGGAAAACCGCTACAAGGGCCTGCGCACGCCGCACAAGATCAAGTTCGGCGTCTCCGGCTGCACCCGCGAGTGCGCCGAGGCGCAAGGCAAGGACGTCGGCGTGATCGCCACCGAAAAAGGCTGGAACCTGTACGTGGCCGGCAATGGCGGCATGAAACCGCGCCACGCCGAGCTGCTGGCGACGGAGCTGGACAAGGAAACGCTGGTCAGATACATCGACCGCTTCCTGATGTTCTACAGCCGCACCGCCGATCGCCTGCAACGCACCAGCACCTGGCGCGAGAACCTGGAAGGCGGTCTCGATTACCTCAAGCAGGTGGTGGTGCAGGACAAGCTGGGCATCGCCGCCGAGCTGGAGGCCGACATGCAGCACGTGGTCGATACCTACGCCTGCGAGTGGAAGGAAGCCGTCACCAATCCGGAAACCCGCAAGCGCTTCCGTCACTTCGTCAACAGCGAAAAGGGCGACGAGAACGTGCTGTTCATGGAAGAACGCGGCCAGATCCGTCCGGCCACGGTGGAAGAGCGCAAGCGCGTCATCCCTATCGCAGTCAAGGCAGCTTAAGGAGAACACTATGCATCGTGATATTCAAACCGATAACTGGATCGCCGTGTGCAACCTGGAAGAGATCGTGCCCAACACCGGCGTGTGCGCGCTGCTGAACGACAGCCATGTGGCGGTATTCCACGTGAACGATGGCGGCCCGCGCGTGTTCGCCATCGATAACTACGATCCCAATTCGGAAGCGTCGGTGCTGTCGCGCGGACTGGTGGGCAGCCTGGGCGAGCGCATCGTGGTGGCGTCGCCGATCTACAAGCAGCATTTCGACCTGCAGACCGGCGAGTGCCTGGAAGCGCCGGAACACTCGGTGGCCACCTACCCAGCCCGCATCGACGGCGGCAAAGTCTGGGTCGGCCTATGAAACCCGCGCTGGTCGTGATCGGCAACGGCATGGCCGGCATGCGCACGGTCGAGGAACTGCACCAGCTTGCACCGGACATGTACGACATCACCGTGTTCGGCGCCGAGCCGCACGGTAACTACAACCGCATCCTGCTGTCGCCGGTGCTGGCCGGCGAGAAGAGCATCGACGACATCATGCTCAACACGCGCGAGTGGTATGTCCAGCACGACATCACGCTGCACGCCGGCGATCCGGTGGAGCACATCGACCGTCGCAGGCGCATCGTCCGTGCGCGCTCCGGCCTGGAGGTGCGTTACGACCGCCTGCTGATCGCCACCGGCTCCAAGCCCTTCATCATCCCGGTGCCGGGCCATCAGCTGAACGGCGTGCTGGCCTTCCGCGACATCCAGGACGTGGAAACCATGCTGGCGATGGCGCGCAATCATCGCAACGCCGTCGTCATCGGTGGCGGTCTGCTTGGTCTGGAGGCGGCAAACGGCCTGCAGCGCCAGGGCATGAGCGTTACCGTGGTTCACGTCACCGACGCGCTGATGAACCAGCAGCTCGACAAGCCAGCCGCGCTGCTGCTGCAAAAGGCGCTGGAAGCCAAGGGCCTGAAATTCATGATGGGCGCGCAGACCGAGGAAATCCTCGGCCCTGACCGCGTGACCGGCGTGCGCTTCAAGGACGGCACAGAAATTCCGGCCGACCTGGTGGTGATGACCGCCGGCGTACGGCCAAACATCGAACTGGCCAGGCGCGCCGGCCTGCATTGCGACCGCGCCATCGTGGTGGACGACACGCTGCAAACCTACGACCCGCGTATCTACGCTGTCGGCGAATGCGTGCAGCACCGCAGTGCCACCTTCGGCTTGGTGGCGCCGATCTGGGATCAGGCGCGCGTCTGCGGCGCCCATCTGGCCGGCGCCGGCGTGCGCCGTTATGTACAGCAGACGTCCCCCACGCGGCTGAAGGTCACCGGCGTCGATCTGTACTCGGTCGGCGATTTCATCGGCGGCGCAGGCAGCGAGGATCTGGTGCTGCGCGACGCGCGGCGCGGCGTCTACAAGCGGCTGGTGTTGAAGGACAATCGCGTGACCGGCGCCGTGCTGTACGGCGATGTCAAGGACGGCCCGTGGTACTTCAATCTGATTCAGAACCGCAGCGACATCACGTCCATCCGGCAAACCCTGTTGTTCGGCGAGGCCCTGTCCATGCGGGCCGCCTGACCAAGCTAAAGCGAGAGCATCTTGAACCTGTCCACCGACCATCTGGCTGTGCGTACCACCTGCGCTTACTGCGGCGTCGGCTGCGGCGTGCTGGCCACCCCCAAAGAGGATGGCGGCTTCGCCATCGCCGGCGACAAGCTGCATCCGGCGAACCGGGGCCGCTTGTGCGTGAAAGGATCCGCGCTGGGCGAAACCGTCGGGCTGGAAGGCCGCCTGCTGTACCCGCAGGTGCGCGATGCCGCTGGCCTGCGCCGCGTATCGTGGGACGATGCGCTGGACCGGGTCGCCGGCGCGTGGAAGAACATCATCGCCGAACACGGTCCGGACGCGGTGGCGCTGTACGTCTCCGGCCAGTTGCTGACCGAGGACTACTACGTCGCCAATAAACTGATGAAGGGATACGTCGGCAGCGCGAACATCGACACCAACTCGCGCCTGTGCATGTCCTCCGCCGTCGCCGGCTACAAGCGCGCCTTCGGCGAAGACCTGGTGCCGGTCTGCTACGACGACCTGGAGCTGGCCGACATGATCGTGCTGGTCGGCTCCAACACCGCCTGGTGCCATCCCATCCTGTTCCAGCGCATCCTGAAGGCCAAGGAAGCGCGCCCGGAAATGAAGCTGGTCGTGATCGACCCGCGCCGTACCGCCACCTGCGAACTGGCCGACCTGCACCTGCCGGTCAAGGCGGGCACCGACGTCTGGTTGTTCAATGGGCTGCTCAGTTATCTGTCGCGCATCGGCGCCGTCGATCCGCAGTTCATCGAGCACCACACCAACGGCTTCGATGCCGCGCTGGATGTCGCCCACGCCGATTGCGCCGATCCGGCGGTGGTGGCGAAAACCTGCCGCATCGAACTGCCGCTGCTGCTGGAGTTTTACGAACTGTTCGCCGCCACGCAGAAAACCATCACCGCCTACTCGATGGGCGTCAATCAGTCGTCGGCAGGCACCGACAAGGCCAACGCCATCATCAACTGCCACCTGATCGGCGGCCGTCTCGGCAAGCCGGGCATGGGGCCATTCTCGATCACCGGCCAGCCGAACGCCATGGGCGGCCGCGAAGTGGGCGGCCTGGCCAATATGTTGGCCGCGCACATGGACCTCGAGCGCGCCGAGCATCGCGACGTGGTGCAGACTTTCTGGGAGTCGCCTGCCATGGCCGACAAGGGCGGCCTGAAAGCGGTGGACCTGTTCAAGGCTATCGAGGAAGGCAAGGTCAAGTCGGTGTGGGTGATCGCCACCAATCCGGTGGTCAGCCTGCCGGATGCCGATCAGGCACGGCGCGCGCTGGAACGGTGCGCGCTGGTGATCTCCAGCGACATCATGCAGAACACCGACACCACCGCCTACGCCCATGTGCTGCTGCCGGCGCTGGGCTGGGGCGAGAAGGATGGCACGGTCACCAACTCCGAGCGCCGCATCTCGCGCCAGCGCGCTTTTCTGCCGGCGCCGGGCGAGGCGCTGCCGGACTGGAAGATCCTGTCGCTGTTCGCCCAGCGCATGGGGTATGCCGGTTTCGATTTCGCCGACCAGCACAGCGTGTTCGACGAACACGCGCGCTTGAGTGGCTTCCGCAACAGCGCCGATGACGTGCCGCGCGCTTTCGATATGTCCGGCCTGGGCGGCCTCAAACACCGCGAATACGACGAGCTGGAGCCGATCCAGTGGCCGGTACGCCGCGATGCCGAGGGCAAGCTGAAGGTGGAAGATCGGCTGTTCAAGAACGGCGTCTTCGCGCACGCCGACGGCAAGGCGCGCTTCATCGCCACCGCGCCGCGCGCGCCGCTTCATGCCGTCAGCGAGGATTATCCACTGTCGCTGAATACGGGCCGCGTGCGCGACCAGTGGCACACCATGACCCGTACCGGCAAATCGGCCACGCTGGCCGACCACATCGCCGAATCCTTCGTCGACATGCATCCGCAGGACGCACTGCTGAGCGGCGTGCGCGAAGGGGAACTGGCGCGCATCACCTCCGGGTGGGGCGCGATGGTGGCGCGGGTGCAGCATGGCGGCGGCATCCCGCGTGGCAGCGTGTTCATCCCGATTCACTGGAATGGCCAGACCGCGTCCGATGCCCGCGTGGGTGCGCTGGTCAACCCGGTGGTCGATCCGGTGTCGGGCGAGCCGGAATTCAAGCATACGCCAGTGCGGGTGGAGCAATTCCGCGTCAACTGGCACGGCTTTGTCCTCAGCCGCGATGAGCTCAACCTGGACAGCATCGCCCACTGGACCCGCATCCAGGGGCGGGAATTCGCGCGCTACGAACTGGCCGGCCGCAATACGATCGAAGACTACACGCAATGGGCGCGCGCGCTGCTGGGCGTCACCGATCCCGATGCCGACTGGCTGGAATACGAGGACAAGACGGCCGGCGTGTATCGGGCCGTGCATGTGGTGGACGACCGCATCGCCCAGTGCATCTTCCTGTCGCCGCGCCAGGACATGCCGTCGCGCGCCTGGCTGGCCAGCCTGTTCGTCAAGCAGGAACTGAGCGAGATCGATCGCGTCGGCCTGCTGGTCGGCATGCCGGTCGAGAAGGGCGCCGATACCGGGCCGACCGTGTGCTCCTGCTTCGGCGTCGGCCGCAACACCATCTGCAACGCCATCGTCGAGCACGACCTGAAGACGGTGGCCGAGGTGACGGCCTGTCTGAAAGCCGGCGGCAACTGCGGTTCCTGCGTCCCGGAGATCAAGAAAATCCTGGTGCACACGCGTGTGGAGGCGGAAGAAGCAAGATTGTAAATATGGTAAATTAGACCTGTCGATCGCCAGATCCCCCAGAAACAGAGCGCGCACATGTCTATCCGTGAAAACTTCTCTGACGCCGATATGGATCAGTGGCTCAACGATAACCGGGTCACTGAAATCGAATGCCTGGTCCCCGACCTGACCGGGGTAGCGCGCGGCAAGATCCTGCCGCGCGCGAAGTTCACCCAGGACCGCGGCATGCGCATCCCGGAAGCGGTGCTGGGCATGACCGTCACCGGCAACTATCCGACCGAAGACCTGGCCTATAACCGCGCCATCTCCAACACCGACCGCGACATGATCCTGCGCGCGGACCCCGGCAGCATCACCACCGTGCCCTGGGCCATCGATCCCACCGCGCAGGTGATCCACGACTGCTATTTCGCCGACGGCACGCTGGTCGATTTTGCCCCGCGCTCGGTGCTGCGCCGCGTGCTCAAGCTGTATGCGGAGCGCGGTTGGCGGCCGGTGGTCGGCCCGGAGCTGGAGTTCTACCTCACCGAGAAAAACATCGACCCCGACCTGCCGCTGAAGGCGCCGGTGGGCCGCAGCGGCCGTGCCGAGACCACGCGCCAGGTGTACAGCATCGACGCGGTCAACGAGTTCGACCCGCTGTTCGAGGACATCTATGACTACTGCGCGCTGATGAATCTCGATGTCGACACGCTGATCCATGAAACCGGCGCCGGCCAGATGGGCCTCAACTTTCAGCACGGCGACGCGATGGCGCTGGCCGACAACGTGTTCTACTTCAAGCGCACCTTGCGCGAGGCGGCGCTGAAACACGACATGTACGCCACCTTCATGGCCAAGCCCATGGGCGGCGAACCCGGATCGGCCATGCACGTGCACCAGAGCGTGAGTGATGCCGCCACCGGTCGGAATATCTTCAGCATGCCGGATGGTTCGCCGTCGCCGCACTTCCGCCACTACATCGGCGGCCTGCAGCGCTACACGCCGGCGGCGATGGCGATCCTGGCGCCGTACGTGAATTCCTACCGCCGCATCGTGCGCCACACGGCGGCGCCGATCAACGTCCAGTGGGGCATGGACAACCGCACCGTGGGCTTCCGTATTCCGATCTCCGGCGTCGAGCAGCGCCGCGTCGAGAACCGCATCATCGGCGCCGACGCCAATCCTTATCTCGGCATCGCGGTGACGCTGGCCTGCGGCTACCTCGGCCTGATCGACCAGCTGGAGCCGACGCCGATGTACACCGGCAGCGCCTACGACCATTTCTACGAGCTGCCACAGGGGCTGCCGCAGGCGCTGGACCTGTTGCGTCGCGAAGACCGGCTGCGCGACGTGCTGGGCGAGCGCTTTGTCGATGTCTACACCGCCATCAAGGAGCTGGAACACCAGGAATTCATGACCGTCATCAGTCCGTGGGAACGGGAACACTTGTTGCTACATGTTTGATGACCTTCCAACCACGCTGCCTTTATAATCATGGGTTCGGGAAAAATATCGTTTATCTTTAATTAACATTAACATGACCATAGAGCGAGCTGCTGAACCTTTCCTCCTGATCGGCAACCTGGTGAAGGAATTCGACGGCGTCCGTGCCGTCAATGACGTATCGGTCACGATCAACAAGGGCGAAATCTTCGCGCTGCTGGGCAGCTCGGGCTGCGGCAAGTCGACGCTGCTGCGCATGCTGGCGGGTTTCGAGACGCCGACGTCGGGCAGCATCACGCTGGGCGGCCAGGACATCATCGGCGTGCCGCCGTATCAGCGTCCGATCAACATGATGTTCCAGTCCTATGCGCTGTTCCCGCACCTGTCGGTATGGGACAACATCGCCTTCGGCCTGCGCCGCGACGGCCTGCCGAAAGCCGAAATCGCCGCGCGCGTCGAGCAGATGCTGAAACTGGTGCAGCTGACCGAGTACGCCAAACGCAAGCCGCACCAGCTGTCGGGCGGCCAGCAGCAGCGCGTGGCGCTGGCGCGTTCGCTGGCCAAGCGCCCGCAGTTGCTGCTGCTGGACGAGCCGCTGGGCGCACTGGATAAAAAGTTGCGCGAGCGCACGCAGATGGAACTGGTCGGCATCATCGAGGAAGTGGGCGTGACCTGCGTGATGGTGACCCACGACCAGGACGAGGCCATGAGCATGGCCACCCGCATCGCGGTCATGAGCGCCGGCCGCATCCTGCAGGTGGGTGCGCCGGACGAGATCTACGAAACCCCGAACTGCCGCTTCGTCGCCGATTTCATCGGCAGCGTCAATCTGTTCAACGGCCGCGTGACCGAGGATGAAGCGGACCACGTGATCATCGATACGCCCGAGGGCAAGCACTACGTCACCCACGGCATTACCGGCACGCCGGGCATGGCGGTGTCGGTGGCGGTGCGTCCCGAGAAAATCGTGCTGCAGGCCGAGGCGCCGAGCCAGGAGCAGCGCGCCAAGGCAGCCGAACATGGCTACAACTGCGTGCAGGGCGTCGTCACCGGCATCGCCTACTTCGGCAACGAGACCAGCTACCACCTCACGCTGGACAGCGGCATGGTGCTGAAAGTGTCGCGCACCAATGCGGCGCGCCACGATGAATCGGCGCTCAAGCGCGAGCAGCGCGTGTACGCCTGGTGGGACGGCGCGGATGTCGTCGTGCTGACCAGCTAAGGCGGGATGGTCATGGACTTCCTCAAGAATCTGATCAAGCACCCGGGACGCGTCCTGGTGATCGGCGTGCCGTTCCTGTACCTGGTGTTTGCCTTCCTGATCCCGTTCCTGATCGTGCTGCGCATCAGCTTCACGGACCTGGACAGCGGCGACGGCGGCCCGTTCGGGACGCTGATGACGCTGGTCGATGGCGTGCTGACGCTGAAGATCAAGATCGCCAACTACCTGTTCATCGCGCAGGACGAGCTGTATGCGCTGACCTATCTGAACTCGATCAAGTTCGCGGCCATCACGGCGGCGTTGTGCCTGCTGATCGGTTACCCGTTCGCCTATTTCATGGCGCGCGCCAAGCCGACCCTGCGCCCCATGCTGCTGATGATGGTGATGATGCCGTTCTGGACCTCCTTCCTGCTGCGCATCTACGCGTGGAAGGGCATCCTGGCCAATAACGGGATATTGAACAGCTTCCTCATCAACCTCGGCGTGATCAGCGAGCCGCTGCACCTGATGAACACCAAGTTCTCGCTGATCATCGGCATGGTGTACGCCTACCTGCCGTTCATGATCCTGCCGCTGTACGCGAATCTGTCGAAGATGGACATCCGCTTCCTGGAAGCCGCCGCCGACCTGGGCGCGACGCCGTGGCAGGCGTTCTGGCGCATCACCGTGCCGCTGTCGAAGTCGGGCATCATCGCCGGCACCATGCTGGTGTTCATTCCGGCGGTGGGCGAGTACGTCATCCCCGAGCTGCTGGGCGGTCCGGAGACGCTGATGATCGGCCGTCAGCTGTGGGACGAATTCTTTACCAATAACGACTGGCCGCTGGCGTCCTCGGTGACGGTGGTGGTGATCCTGCTGATACTTGTGCCTATGGCGATCTTCAACAAATACAAGGCGGAACAGGAGGCGCGCAAATGACCCGGTTCCTGAATCGCTGGTTCGGGCGCGGCTGGCTGTCGCTCGGCTACCTGTTCCTGTACATCCCCATCGTGGTGCTGGTGGTGTTCTCGTTCAACAGCTCGCGCCAGGACATGGTGTGGAGCGGCTTTTCGACGCAGTGGTATGCGGCGCTGATGAACGATACGGAAATCATCAGCGGCTTCGGCCTGTCGCTGCGCATCGCGCTGCTGACGGCCTGCGGCTCGGTACTGCTGGGGACTTTCGCGGCGTTCGTGCTGGATCGTTACCAGCGCTTCTTCGGCCGCACGCTGTTCACCGGCATGGTCAGCGCGCCGCTGGTGATGCCCGAGGTGATCATCGGCCTGTCGCTGCTGCTGATGCTGGTGTCGGTGCAGAAGATGTTCGGCTTCCCGGAGCGCGGCCTGGTCACCATCTGGCTGGGCCACACGCTGCTCGGCATGGCCTACGCGACGGTGGTGGTGCAATCGCGCCTGCAAGAGATGAACAAGTCGCTGGAGGAAGCGGCGATGGACCTGGGCTGCCGTCCCTACCAGGTATTCTTCCTGGTGACGCTGCCGAACATCAAGCAGGCATTGGGGTCGGCGTGGCTGCTGACCTTTACGCTGTCGCTGGACGACGTGGTGCTGTCGGCCTTCCTGTCCGGCCCCGGTTCTTCGACCATGCCGATCGTGATCTTCTCGCGTGCGCGCCTGGGCCTGGACCCGCGTGTGAACGCGGTGGCGGCGCTGACCATCCTGGTGGTGTCGATCGGCGTGATCGCGTCCAGCCTGTACATCGCCCGCAACGAGCGTCTGCGTCAGAAGCAGGTGGCCAGCGCCGCCAAGGCTTGATCCTTGTCCCGGGCGGCGCTGGCGATGAAAATCGCGTTGCCGAAATCGCTCCACGGCATGTTCTTCATGGACGTACCGCCGCCGCGATCAGCGCGCCCAGTCGCAGGCCATGGTCGGTGATCTGTTCGGGCGTGCAGTAGGCGTAGCCGACCAGCAGTCCGCGCCGCGCCGGCGGTTTCAGGTAATAAGTGGAGAGTGCCTTGACTGAGAGCCGCTCTGTCGCGATGTGCTGTGCCAGCGCGACGTCGTCCACGTGGTCCGGCAGTTCGATCACCAGGTGCAGGCCGGACTCCTCGCTGGAGATGCTCACGTCGCGTGGCAGGTGTTGCAGCAGCATGCGGCGCAGCAGCTCGCGCCGCGCGCCGTAGGTCTGACGTATCTTGCGGATGTGAGTGGTGAAGTGGCCTTGCGCGATGAACTCCGCCAGCGTCGCCTGCACCGTCAGCTGGCCGGGGCGCTGCAGGTCATACAACGCGCTGCGGAACGCGGCAATCAGCGCCGGCGGCACCACCAGGTAGCCGACCTTGATGCCGGGGTAGAGCACCTTGGAGAAGGTGCCCATGTAAAGCACGCGATCATCGTGGTCCAGCCCCTGCAGCGCGGCCAGCGGACGGCCGGTGTAGCGGAATTCGCTGTCGTAATCGTCTTCCAGTATCCAGGCGTCCTTGCGCACGGCCACGTCCAGCAATTCGCGGCGGCGCGCCAGGCTCATGACCGCGCCGGTAGGGTAGTGGTGCGACGGCGTGACGTAGATCAGGCGAGGACGGGTGGCCAGATCGTTCTTCTTCAGCGCCATGCCGTCGCCGTCGACGGTGATCGGGTGGAGTTTCAGCTCGCGCGCCTGGAACACGCGGCGCGCGCCCCAGTAACATGGATTTTCGATCCAGGCCATGTCGCCGGCGTCGGCCAGCAGCTGCGCGCACAGGTCCAGTGATTGCTGCGTGCCGGCGGTGATCATCACCTGCTCCATTTCCACCCGCACGGAGCGCGACAGGCGCAGATATTCGGTGATGGCCTGGCGCAGCGGCAGATGGCCGCCCGACTGGCCATAGTCCAGCAGATCGCCGCGCGCCTCGCGCCAGACGCGATTCTGCAGCCGCTGCCACAGTTTGAACGGGAACGAGGAGAAATCGGCATCGCCCGGCGCGAACGGCTGGATTTCGAACCGTGGACCGGCGGCCTGGCGCGTCAGCTCGCGCCCGCGCCGCGACAGCCGGGGCGGCTGCATGCCGACGGTGGCAGCACTTTCCACCATGTCGAGCGTTGCCCCGGTCGACCCTGCCGCGCCAGTCGACCGGGCATCCCGTGCTGCGTTACGTCCCGCCGGGCCGCCCGCACCGCGCATGCTGGCGGTGTGCGCGTGCAGATCGGCCACGTAGGTACCGCTGCCCCGCACGCTGCTGACATAGCCTTCCGCCGTTAACTGCTCGAACGCCGCGATCACCGTGTTGCGCGCGATGCCCAGGTCGCGCGCCAGATCGCGGCTGGACGGCAGCTTGCTGCCCGCTCCCAGCCGTTGCTGGTGAATCGCGGCCTTGGCCGCCTCGTACAGCCTGCGCTGCTGCGACAGCCGTGGATGAAAACTGCTTTGCGCCAGCGCGGCGGCCAGCAGATCGGAAGTCGGCGACATCAAAGTGGTTCTAAAAATAATTCAAAAGTGGCACTCACAATGATACCAAAATAGGCATATCATTTAGTTAAACCCAAGTCGAAGAAAGCTTCTATGCGTAGCCCTATCGTTCTTGTCCCCGCGTGCGTCCATCACATCGGCGCACATCCGTATCACACGGCGCAGCTCAAATACGTCGCCGCCGTGAGGGAAGGCGCGCGCTGCACACCGCTGATCGTGCCGGCGCTGGGCACGGCCACGGACTTCGAATCGCTGCTGGCCGTGGCCGACGGCATCATGCTGACCGGCTCGGCATCGAATGTGGACGCCAGCCTGTATGGCGAAGCGGTGCTGGACCCATCGCTGCCGCGGGACGAGGCGCGCGACGCCACCACGCTGCCGCTGATACGCGCCGCCATCAAGCGCGGCATCCCGCTGCTGGCGATCTGCCGCGGCTTCCAGGAAGTGAACGTGGCGCTGGGCGGCACTCTGCATCAGGCGGTGCACGACGTCGCCGGCATGGCCGATCACCGCGAACAAAAAGACCAGCCGCTGGACCAGCAATACGCCCCATCGCACCGCGTGCTGCTGGACCCTGGGGGGCGGCTGGCGCAGATACTGGGCGGCGCGGCCGAAATCATGGTCAACTCGCTGCACGGCCAGGGCATCAGGCAACTGGCGCCCGGCCTTGCGGTCGAAGCGCGCGCCGATGACGGCCTGGTGGAGGCTTACCGCGTGGCGGACGCCAAAGGATTTACGCTCGCGGTACAGTGGCATCCAGAATGGAAGTTCGCCGACAACCCGGACTCCGTCAAATTATTCAGGGCCTTTGGCGACGCCTGTCGCCTATAAAAATTAGAAGAGAGAAGAGCAATGGCAATACGCGAAAACTTTACCTATACCGATATGGACCTGTGGCTGAACGAGAAGCGCGTCACGGAAATCGAATGCCTGGTGCCCGACCTGACCGGCGTGGCGCGCGGGAAGATACTGCCGCGCGCCAAATTCACGCAGGAGCGCGGCATGCGTATACCGGAGGCGGTGCTGGGCATGACCGTCACCGGCAATTACCCGACCGAGGATGCGGCCTACGACCGCGCCATCTCCACCACCGACCGCGACATGATCCTGAAAGCCGATCCGACCACCATCACCATGGTGCCGTGGGCCACCGATCCGACCGCGCAGGTGATCCATGACTGCTATTTCGCCGATGGCCGGCTGGTCGATTTCGCCCCGCGCTCGGTGCTGCGCCGCGTGCTGAAACTGTATGCGGACAAGGGCTGGAAGCCGGTGGTGGCGCCGGAACTGGAGTTTTACCTGACCGCGAAAAACAGCGATCCCGACCTGCCGCTGAAACCGCCGATCGGCCGCAGCGGCCGCGCCGAAACCAGCCGCCAGGTCTACAGCATCGACGCGGTGAACGAATTCGACCCGCTGTTCGAGGACATCTACGATTACTGCGACATGATGAACCTCGACGTGGATACGCTGATCCACGAAATCGGCGCGGGACAGATGGAGATCAACTTCCTGCACGGCGAGCCGCTTGGGCTGGCGGACAAGGTGTTCTTCTTCAAGCGCACCCTGCGCGAGGCGGCGCTCAAGCACGACATGTACGCCACCTTCATGGCCAAGCCGATGGCGGGCGAACCCGGATCGGCCATGCACGTGCATCAGAGCGTGGTCGACATCAAGAGCGGCAAAAACATCTTCAGCGCGGAGGATGGTTCGGCGTCGCCGCTGTTCAAATACTACATCGGCGGCCTGCAGCGCTACATGCCGTCGGCGATGGCGGTGGTGGCGCCCTACGTGAATTCCTACCGCCGCATCGTGCGCCACACGGCGGCGCCGATCAACGTGCAGTGGGGGGTGGACAACCGCACCGTCGGTTTCCGCGTGCCCGAATCGGGCGTGCAGGATCGTCGCGTGGAAAACCGCATTATCGGCGCTGACGCCAATCCCTACCTGGCGCTGGCGGTGACGCTGGCCTGCGGCTACCTTGGCATGATCGATCAGGTCGAGCCGTCGCCCATGACCACCGACAGCGCATATGACCTGAAGGTCGAACTGCCGCAAGGCTTGCCGGAGGCGCTGCAGAAATTGCGCGCCGAGGACAAGTTGCGCAACGTGCTGGGCGAGCGCTTCATCGACGTCTACGCCGCCATCAAGGATCTGGAGCACCAGGAATTCATGACCGTCATCAGCCCGTGGGAGCGCGAGCACCTGCTGCTGCACGTTTAAGCGAGGAAGCCATGACCAGCTACGATACCGCCGCCATCCAGAAGCTGGACGCGGCGCATTACATGCATCCGTTCACCGACCACAAGGCGCTGGGCGAAAAAGGCGTGCGCGTGATGGTGCGCGGCGAGGGGATTTATCTTTGGGATTCGGAAGGCAAGAAGATCATCGACGGCATGTCCGGCCTGTGGTGCGTGAACGTCGGCTATGGACGCACCAGCATCTCCAGGGCGGTCTACCAGCAGATGGAGACGCTGCCGTTCTATAACAGCTTCTTCAACACCACCAATGTGCCGGCGGTGCAGCTGGCGGCAAAGCTGGCGCAGATCTCGCCGCCGCAGTTCAACCACGTGTATTTCACCGGCTCCGGCTCGGAAGCCAACGACACCAATGTGCGCATGGCGCGGCGCTACTGGGACGTGCTGGGCTACAAGGACCGGCACACCATCATCAGCCGCCGCAATGCCTACCACGGCAGCACCATGGCCGGCGCTTCGCTGGGTGGCATGGAGGACATGCACGCGCAGGGCGGACTGCCGATTCCGGGCATCGTGCATATCGACCAGCCCAACTATCTGCAGTTCGGCCAGGGCATGACGGAGCAGGCGTTCGGCCTGCAAGCCGCGTCCTGGCTGGAACAGAAGATACTGGAAACGGGAGCGGACAAGGTGGCGGCATTTATCGGCGAGCCGATACAGGGTGCCGGTGGCGTCATCATCCCGCCATCCACCTACTGGCCCGAGATACAGCGCATCTGCGACAAGTACGGCATCCTGCTGATCGCCGACGAGGTGATCTGCGGTTTCGGACGGCTGGGGCGCTGGTTCGCGTCGGAGCTGTTGGGCATGAAGCCGGACCTGATCACCTTCGCCAAGGGTGTGACCTCGGGCTATGTGCCGCTGGGCGGCGTGCTGGTGGGCGACCGCGTGGCCGATGTGCTGATCGAGCAGGGCGGAGAGTTCAACCACGGCTTCACCTATTCCGGCCATCCGGTGGCGTGCGCGGCGGCGCTGGAAAACATCCGCATCATCGAGGATGAAAAGCTGATCGAGCGTGTGACGCAGGAAACCGGCCCTTATCTGAACAGGCGCTTTGCCGAACTGGCCGATCATCCGCTGGTCGGATACGCCAACAGCTGCGGCTTCGTCGCCGGCCTGAACCTGGTGCGCCGCAAGGGCGCCAGCGTGCACGAGAACGAGACGTTCGATCCATCGCTGGCCGTCGGCATGGTGTGCCGCGGCCATATGTTCAACAACGGCATGATCATGCGCGCCGTCGGCGACCGCATGATCATCGCACCGCCACTGATCATGACCACGGCACAGATAGACGAGATGCTGGCGCTGATACGCCATTGTCTCGATCTGACTTACGCCGATGTGAAAGAACGTGGCTGGCTGTAAAGGAGAGCAGGATGACGATCAATTGGCATGACAAGGCCGCTGCCGTGCAGGCCGACGGCCGCGCCGTCATCGACGGCGAACGTGTCTGGGCCAGCTCGGGGCAGCAGTTCGAGAACCTGTCGCCCATCGACGGCCGCAGGCTGGGCATGGTGGCGCGCTGCGACGGCGCCGACGTGGAGCTGGCCGTCACCGCCGCCCGCGCCGCGTTCGAGGACCGGCGCTGGGCGGGCAAGTCGCCGGCGCAGCGCAAGCGGGTGCTGATCAGGTTCGCGGACCTGATGCAGCAGCATGGGCCGGAACTGGCGCTGCTGGAAACGCTGGACATGGGCAAGCCGATCAAATACAGCCAGACCGTGGACGTGGGCGGCGCCGCCAACTGCATCCGCTGGTATGGCGAGGCGATCGACAAGATCTACGACGAGATCGCGCCGACGCCGGCCGACAGCCTGGCCCTGATCACGCGCGAGCCGGTGGGCGTGGTGGCGGCCATCGTGCCGTGGAACTATCCGATGCTGATGGCCGCGTGGAAGATCGCGCCGGCGCTGGCGGCGGGGAACAGCGTGGTGCTCAAACCGTCCGAGAAATCGCCGCTGACTGCGCTGCGGCTGGCGGAACTGGCGCTGGAGGCAGGCGTGCCGCCGGGTGTGTTCAACGTCCTGCCGGGCTACGGTGCGGAAGCCGGCGCCGCGCTGGCGCTGCACATGGATGTGGACTGCATCGGCTTCACCGGTTCCACGCGCGTGGGCAAGCAGATCATCCAGATGGCCGGTCAGTCCAACCTCAAGCGCGCCTGGACCGAGTTGGGCGGCAAGTCGGCCAACATCGTGTGCGCCGATTGTCCCGACCTGGACGCTGCGGTGGCTTCGGCCATTGGCTCCATCTTCTTCAACCAGGGCGAGAGCTGCAACGCGCCATCGCGTTTGTTCGTCGAGGCGTCGATCAAGGACCGCTTCATCGAGAAGGCGCTGGCGATGGTGCCGGCCTATCAGCCCGGCGATCCGCTGGACGAGGGCACCGTCATGGGCGCCATCGTCGACGCCACCCAGCTGAAAACGGTGATGGGCTACATCGAAGCCGGCCGCGCTGGCGGCGCGCGGTTGCTGGCTGGCGGCAGACAGGCGCGCACGGAGACCGGCGGCTATTACGTCGAACCTACCTTGTTCGACCAGGTGAGCAACGACATGACCATCGCCCGCGAAGAGATCTTCGGTCCCGTGCTGTCGGTGCTGAGCTTTACCGACCTGCAGGACGCGGTGCGGCAGGCGAATGCCAGCACCTACGGGCTGCATGCCGCCGTCTGGACCTCGGAGATCAGCAAGGCGATACAGACATCGCGCGCGCTGCGGGCCGGCACCATCCACGTCAACCAGTACGACAACGACGATATCACCGTGCCGTTCGGCGGCTACAAGCAGTCCGGCAATGGCCGCGACAAATCGCTGCACGCCTTCGACAAATACACCGAGTTGAAAACCACATGGATACAGATAGGCTAGCAAACCCCGTGATGCCGCAGGCGCTGCGCGACTTTCTGCGCGAGCGCAATATCCATGAGGTGGAATGCGTGATCGCCGACATGACCGGCATCGCCCGCGGCAAGATCCTGCCCAAGGACCTGTTCCTCAGCGAGGGGCAGATGCGCCTGCCCAAGAGCGTGCTGCTCAACACCGTCAACGGCGAGCAGCCGAACAACACGCCCTATGTCGGCGCCACCGATCCGGACATGATCTGCGTGCCGGACATCGCCACGCTGCGGCAGGTGCCGTGGGCGGCCGAGAATGTCGCGCTGGTGATCCACGACTGTGTCAACTTCGACGGCTCGCCGGTGGACCTGTCGCCGCGCGCGGTACTGCGCAAGGTGCTCAAGCTGTACGAGGACAGCGGCTGGCAGCCGGTGGTGGCGCCGGAGATGGAGTTCTATCTGGTCGCGCGCAGCAGCAACCCGCACGAGCCGCTGGCGCCGCCGCTGGGCCGCAGCGGCAAGACCGAATCGGGACGACAATCGTATTCCATCGACGCGGTCAACGATTTCGATCCGTTCTTCCTGGAGCTGTCGGCCTTCTGCAAGCAGCACGACCTGGGCGTCGAGACGCTGATCCACGAGGCTGGCGCGGGCCAGATGGAAATCAACTTCACGCATGGCGAGGCGCTGGAACTGGCCGACCGCGTGTTCCTGTTCAAGCGCGCGGTGCGCGAGACGGCGCTGCGGCACGGGATCTTCGCCACCTTCATGGCCAAGCCGATGGAGACGGAGCCGGGCAGCGCGATGCACATCCACCAGAGCGTGCTGGATGTGAACAGCGGCCAGAATATCTTCAGCCGGCCGGATGGCGATGCCAGCGACTTGTTCTTCAACTATATCGCGGGACTGGAGAAATACATTCCGGCGGCGACGCTGCTGCTTGCGCCGCATGTGAATTCCTACCGGCGGCTGTCGCGCTTCATGTCGGCGCCGACCAATGTGCATTGGGGCTACGACAACCGCACCTGCGGCATCCGCATTCCCAACTCGGCGCCGGTCAACCGCCGTGTCGAGAACCGCGTGCCGGGCGTGGATGTGAACCCGTATCTGGCCACCGCCGCCACGCTGGCCTGCGGTTATCTCGGCATGACCCAGCGACTGCAACCGTCGGCGCCGATGTCCGGCAGCGCCGAACATGTGCACGACCAGCTGCCGCGCAATCTGGAAGACGCCATCCTGCGTCTGCGCGAATGCCGGCCGCTGAGCGAAATTCTGGGCGAGCTGTTCGTGCAGGCGTTCTGCGAGGTGAAGGAACTGGAATTCGCCACCTACAGCCGCGTGATCAGCTCGTGGGAGCGCGAGCATCTGATGCTGCTGGTGTGAGTCATGGGCACCCGCGACGGCCTGGACCGGCAACGCGTGCAGGCGCTGATGGCGGCGGAGCGCGCCGACTACATCGCCCGTCATCCCGCATCGGCGCGGCTTGCCGCGACAGCAGCGCAGCATCTGCTGTTCGGTGTGCCCATGCACTGGATGAACGACTGGTCGACGCCGTTTCCGCTGACGGTGCGGGAAGCCTCCGGCGCGCGCTTCCGCGATGCGGACGGCCACGAGTACATCGACTTCTGCTTCGGCGACACCGGTGCCATGTTCGGCCACGCGCCGGCGCCGGTGGCGCAGGCCATCTCCCGGCAGGCGACGCGCGGCTACACCGCCATGCTGCCCTCGGAGGATGCCGGCCCGGTGGCGGCCGAACTGTCGCGCCGTTTCGCGCTGCCGTACTGGCAGTTCGCGCTGTCCGCGTCGGATGCCAACCGCTTCGTGCTGCGCTGGCTGCGCGCGGCCACGGGCCGCGACAAGGTACTGGTCTTCAACGGCTGCTATCACGGAACGGTGGATGACGTGTTTGTCGATCTGCGAGGCGGCCTGCCGACACAGCGCGACAGCCTGCTGGGCCAGGTGCACAGGCTCACCGATCACACCGTGGTGGTGGAGTTCAACCACCTGCCGGCGCTGGAAGCCGCGCTGGCGCAGGGCGACATCGCCTGCGTACTGGCCGAGCCGGTGATGACCAACATCGGCATGATCCCGCCGCAGCCGGGTTATTGGGTGGCCGCGCAGGAACTGATCCGGCGTCACGGCGCACTGCTGGTGATCGACGAAACCCACACCATCAGCAGCGGACCCGGAGGCTATGCCCGCGCGCACGGCATGCGGCCGGATGCGCTGGTGATCGGCAAACCGGTCGCCGGCGGGATTCCCTGCGCGGCGTATGGCTTCACGGAAGATCTTGCGCGCCGCGTCGAACGCGCCAAGCGCAGCGCGCCGCCGGGCCACTCCGGCATCGGCACTACGCTCAGCGCCAACATGTTCGCCATGGCCGCCATGCGCGCCAACCTCGAACACGTCATGACCGATGCAGCCTACCGGCACATGTTCGCGCTGGCGAAGCAGCTGGCGGAAGGCTTGCGTGCCGCGATTGCGCGCCGCCGGCTGCCCTGGTGCGTTACCCAGGTCGGCGCCCGTACCGAATTCCAGTTCGCCGCATCGGCGCCGTGTAACGGCAGCGAAGCACACGCCATCATGGACAGCGAACTGGAACAAGTGATCCACCTCTACCTGCTCAACCGCGGCCTGCTGATCACCCCTTTCCACAACATGCTGCTGGTGTGCCCGGACACCACCCCAGGGGACATCAACCGTCTGCTATCGGTATTCGACGCCTGCCTGCACGAGCTCCGGCTCTGAGCCCGATCTGGCAAGTCATCCTCCGATCGGATATGGATGCCATATCCCGATCGAGGTAGCAGGTCAAACATGCGCCGGCCCGTTGGTGCTTTTGCTATTTTGCGGCGCAGACATTTCGACCGGAATGTCATCACCAGCCAACAAACTCCTGGAGAACCGCATGACACTCAGCCTACGCAGCATCCTCTTCGCCTTGCCGCTGCTGGCAAGCGCTGTTGCCCCATCTTCGCAAGCGGCTGCCGCGCCGGTGCCGTGGACCGGCACCTGGGCCGTCACGCCCTGGATCACTGACGACAACGGCTTCCACAACCAGACCATACGCCAGATCGTTCACACCAGCATAGGCGGCACATCGGCGCGCGTTCACTTGTCGAATCGCTTCGGTACGCAACCGGTGGTCATCGGCAGCGCCTACATCGCGCTGCGCGATAGCGAGGCGCGCACCGTGGCCGGCAGCAGCCGCCAGATCCTGTTCGGCGCCAAGGCCGCCGTCACCATTCCGGCCGGCGGCGAGGTGGTAAGCGATGCGGTGGCGTTCGATGTACCGGCGCTGGGCGATGTCGCGGTCAGCCTCTACGTGCCGGGGGACACCGCGCCCCGCGCCACCGGGCATAGCGCTTCGCTGCAGGACGTCTATTTCGCGCCCGGCAATGCCGCCGCCAAGCCCGACATGCCTGGCGTGAGCACCAACTCCGTCAGCGGACAGGCTTACTACTTCCTCACCAACCTGGATGTGCAGAATCCCGCCGCCACCGGCGCCGTCGTGGCCTTCGGCGCATCGATCACCGACGGGCTGGCGTCGCGGCCAAATGCCAACCTGCGCTGGACCAACGACCTGGCGCAGCGTCTGCGGCAGGCCGGCATGACGGTGGGCGTGCTGAATCAGGGCATCAGCGGTAATAACTTTTTCACGGACGGCGCCGGGCAGGCGGGCCGCACGCGCTTCGATCAGGACGTGCTGCGCCAGCCGGGTGTGAAATGGGTCATCGTATCGGACGACGCGGTGAATAATCTGAACAATGCCAACCCGGTGCCGGCCGCCGATCTGATTGCGGTCTACAAGGAATTGAGCAGCGCCGCGCATCTTGCCAAGGTCAAATTCCTGTGCTCGACGCTGACGCCATTTCATGGCACCAATGAATGGACCCAGGCGGCGGAAGACACGCGCGCCCAGCTCAATACCTTCATGACGAGCGCGGACAGCGGCTGTGATGCGGTGGTCGATCAGGCGCAGGCAACCGGCGATCCGGCCGATCCGACCCGCTACCTGTCGCAATACAACTCCGGCGACAGCCTGCATCCCAACGACGCCGGCATGCAGGCGATCGCCGACGCCGTGCCGCTGTCGGCGTTGGCGCCGTTGCCGCCGGTGGCCAAGCCGCAGGAGTGCGGGCAACTGCTGCCCGGCCAGGGTTTGAAGCGCGGCGAAAGACTGTATTCCTGCGATGGCCGCTTCGTGCTCGACCTGCAAAACGATGGCAACCTGGTGATCTACGAAGGCAATGTCCCGCTATGGAACACCCGCACCGAAGGCAGCAGCGCGGCGCAGGTGCTGATGCAGGCCGATGGCAACCTGGTGGAGTATGACGCCATCGGCCGCGTCCTGTGGCAGAGCGGCGTGACCGGCCACCCGGATGCCGAGACCTATCTGCAAAATGACGGCAACTTTGTCACCTACAGCAAAGGCCTGCCGGTCTGGTACACCAACACGTGCTGCCACTAGGAGCCGGCTCTGCCCCGGTCTCAGAAGCAGTGCTCGAGGGCGGGGAAGCTGCCGTCCTTGACGGCGGCGACGTAGGCGCTGAAGGCGGCTTCGATGCTGGTCTGGCCTTCCATGAAGTTTTTCACGAAGCGCGCTTTGCGGCCCGGGAAGACACCCAGCAGGTCGTGCATCACCAGCACCTGGCCGGAGCAGTCCGGACCGGCGCCAATGCCGATGGTGGGAATCGACAGCAGGTCGGTGACTTCCTTGCCCAGGCCCGAGGGGATCGCTTCCAGCACCAGCAGCGAGGCGCCGGCGGCCTGCATCTTCAAGGCGTCGGCTTTCAGCAGGTCGGCGCTTTCGGTGGTCTTGCCCTGCACTTTGTAGCCGCCCAGCTGGTGCACCGATTGCGGTGTCAGGCCCAGGTGGGCGCAGACGGGAACGGCGCGGTCGGTCAGGAATTTGACGGTGTCGGCCAGCCAGGCACCGCCCTCGATCTTGATCATGTGGGCGCCGGCCTGCATCGCGCGCACGGCGTTGGCGTAGGCGCTTTCCGGGGTGCCGTAGGCGCCGAACGGCAGGTCGGCCACGATCATCGCGGACTTGGCGCCGCGCGCCACCGAGGCGGTGTGGTAGACGATGTCGTCGACCGTGACCGGCAGCGTCGATTGGTGGCCGGCGCAGACCATGCCCAGCGAGTCGCCGATCAGCAGGATTTCGACGCCGCAGCGCTCCATCAGCGAGGCGAAGCTGGCGTCGTAGGCGGTCAGCATGGTGATTTTTTCGCCGGCCGCGCGCAATGCGCCCAGGGTGTGGACGGTGACGGCTTTGCTGGCGACCGTTTTGGCCGGTGCAGGTGCGTTGGCAGCGGCAGGCTTTTGGCCCGCGGCCAGTTCGTTTCCTTGCAAGTAACCAGACATGGGATTCCTTTTGTGATGAGGTCAGACGGCGATAGTGTATTCCTGATTGCTATCGCCTGCAGAAAGTCGCTTAGAGGGGCTAGTCGAGGCGGCTGATGGCCTGGTCGGCGACGCCGGCCGCATATTGCTGCGCCGCGCCCTTGCCGGGGATGTGGATGGCCGGGGCGATTTCCAGCAGCGGCACCAGGACGAAGGCGCGCTCGCTCAGGCGCGGATGCGGCACGCTCAGGGTGGGGCTGGCGATCACGGCGTCGCCGTACAGCAGCAGGTCGAGGTCCAGCGTGCGCGGTGCGTTGCGGTAGGGACGTTCGCGGCCGTGCGTCTGTTCGATCGCGTGCAGCGCCCGCAACAGCGCTTGCGCGTCCAGCGTGGTGGCGATGCGGGCGACGGCGTTGATGTAGTCGTCGCCGCTGGAGTCGATCGGCGCGGTGCGGTACAGGCTGGAGGCGGCCATCAGCGTGCAGCCGGGCTGGCGCTGCAGGCGTTCCAGCGCGTCCAGCACGTTGGCGCGCGCGTCGCCGAGGTTGGCGCCGATGCCGATGTAGGCAAGGGTGAAGGCGAACGGCGCCCGTTCTTCGGCGGCGCTGGCCGGGGCGAGGCTGGCGCTGGCGGCGTCGTGGGGCGCGGCGTCAGGAGCGGCCGAGGCAGCTGTGACAGATGCGCCAGCTGCGTCAGGTGCGGCCGGGGCGCCAGACGTATCAGTGATCGCGGTGGACATGATGCGCTGGACGCAGTTCAGTCGGCGCCGCCATCGCCGGCGTGGCCGGCATGGTCTGCGCCGACCTGTGCTCCGCCTTCGCCGCCTTCGTCTGACGCGCCCTCGCCGCGATTGCGGCTACGGCCGCCACGACGCGGGCCGCGTTTGCGTTTGGCGGCACCACCGGCTTCGCCGCGGCCAGGCTGGCTGGCGGAGGAAATCAGTTCTTCGCGCGTGATGTCGTCGCCCTCGTAGAAGGCGGTCCACCAGTCGCCGATCTCGGCGTCGATCTCGCCGGAGGCGCAGCGCAGCAGCAGGAAGTCGTAGCCGGCGCGGAAGCGTTGATGCTCCAGCAGCTTGAACGGCGACTTGCCCTGGCGGCGCTCGAAACGCGGCTGCATCGCCCAGATGTCGCGCATGTCGGAACCGATCTTGCGCTGCAGGGCCAGTTTCTCGGTTTGCGAATCCAGCACGTCGTCGGCCGCCAGGTGCAGCGCCGGGATGGTTTGCTCGCCGGCGGCGCGGTAGGCGTTCCACTTCTCCAGCACCTGGTGCCACAGCAGCGACGCAAACAGAAAGCCCGGCGAGACGGTCTTGCCGGCGTGGATGCGCGCATCGGTGGAGTCCAGCGCCAGGGTCACGAACTTGAATCCCAGCGGCTGCTCCAGCACCACGTCCAGCAGCGGCAGCAGGCCGTGATGCAGGCCTTCCTTGCGCAGCTGCTGCAAACAGGCCAGCGCCTGGCCGCTCATCAGCAGCTTGAGCATTTCATCGAACACGCGCGCGGCGGGCACGTTGTTGATCAGCGGCGCCATCACCTTGATCGGCGCGGCGGTCTCCTGCTCGATGCCGAATCCCAGCTTGGCGGCGAAGCGCACCACGCGCAGCATGCGCACCGGGTCTTCGCGGTAGCGCGCTTCCGGCTGGCCGATGATGCGCAGCGTCTTGGCGCGGATGTCCTCGATGCCGCCATGGTAGTCCAGCACCTGCTGGTTGGCCGGGTTGTAGTACATGGCGTTGATGGTGAAGTCGCGCCGTTCCGCGTCTTCCGCCTGGGTGCCGAAGGTGTTGTCGCGCAGGACGCGGCCATGTTCATCCTTGGGCGCGTTGTCCGAGGTGGTGCCGCGGAAGGTGGTCACTTCCAGCAGGTCCTGGCCGAACATCACGTGCACGATCTGGAAGCGCTTGCCGATGATGAAGGCGCGGCGGAACAGGCGCTTGACCTGCTCCGGCGTGGCGTTGGTGGCGATGTCGAAGTCCTTGGGCTTGACGCCCAGCAGCAGGTCGCGCACGGCGCCGCCGACCACGAAGGCTTCGTAGCCGGCTTCCTGCAGGGTGCTGGTGACGCGCACGGCGTTGTTCGACAGCAGGCGCGGATCGATGCCGTGGGCTTCCGGGCCGAGCACCACCAGCTTGTTGGCATCGCGTCCGCCCTTGCCGAGGATTTTGCGGATCAGTTTCTTAATCATTGAACAGCTCAATAAGTCGCCAGCCTTGTGCGGCGGCGTGCGTTTTCAGTTTTTCATTCGGGTTGGTCGCCACCGGATGGCTGACGATGGACATCAGCGGCAGGTCGTTGTGCGAGTCGCTGTAGAAGTGGACGGTGCCGAAGTCTTCCAGCTTCTTGCCCATCTTTTCCAGCCAGGCCCTGGTGTGCACGATCTTGCCCGGTCCCTGGGTCGGCGTGCCGATCAGGCGGCCGGTCAGCCGGCCGTCGGCGTCGACTTCCGGCATGGCGGCGATCAGGTGCTCCACGCCCAGCGCCCTGGCGATCGGCGCGGTGACGAAATGGTTGGTGGCGGTGACGATGGCCACCAGGTCGCCCTGGTCGATGTGCTGTTTCAGCAGCGCCAGGGCGGCCGGACGGATCGCCGGCGCCACCACTTCCTCCATGTACTGCGCCTGCATCGCTGCCAGTTTTTCGGGCGCGAAGCCGGCCAGGGTGCCGAGCGTGAACTCCAGATATTCTACCGGATCGAGCGTGCCGGCCTGGTATTGGGCGAAGAAGTCCTTGTTGCGGCGGTCGAATTCGACGGCGTCCACGGCGCCGATGCGCACCAGGAACTGGCCCCATTCGTAGTCGGAGTCGATGGGCAGCAGGGTGTGGTCGAGGTCAAAGAGGGCGAGATTCATTATTCTTTCGCTTCCGCCTGCAGCCACTCGCGCAGCAGCGGCAGAGTGATCGGGCGTTGGGTTTCAAGGGAATACTGGTCCAGCGAATCGAGGATGTCGGACAGCGACCGCATGTCGCGCTGGAAGTGAGACAGCAAATAGGGTATCACGCCGGCCGACAGCGTCAAGCCGCGGGCCGCCGCCGCCGCCGCCAGCGCGGCGCTTTTCTCGTCGTCGGTCAGGCCGTGGATCTGGTAGATCAGGCCCCAGCCCATGCGCGTGCGCAGGTCTTCGCGCACCGGCAGCACGGCCGGCGCCACATTGCCGCTGCAGACCATCCAGGCGTTGTTGGCGCGGATTTCGTTGAACAGGGCGAAGGCGTCGATCTGCGCCAGCGGCGACAGCTTCTCGCAGTCGTCCAGCAGGTACAGGTCCACCTCCGGCGAATACACGAATTCGGACTCGATCGAGAACGGCGAGATATAGCGCGCGCGCGTCTGTTCGGCCTCGCCGCCGGCGCTGGCCAGGGCTTTCAGCAGGTGCGATTTGCCGACGCCGACCGCGCCCCACAGGTAGGCGAAGTGCTCGCGCGAGGTACGGGCGGCGAATTGCGCCAGCAGCGCTGCCGCTTCGGCATTCTGTCCGACCTCGAACGAAGCGAGGCTGTGCGTTGGTTCCGCGCCTAAATCGAGCACCAGCTGCTTCATGGCGTTCGCCCTGTGGTCTTTTGCATAATGTTTATCTGTTTCACATCACGCATTATAGAAGCTGCTGCTCAGGTAGTGGCGCCTGAGGTGCTTGAAGGCCACCATCAGCACCGCCGACGCGGGCAGCGCCAGCAGCACGCCGACGAAGCCGAACAGCTGGCCGAACGCCAGCAGGGCGAAGATCACCGCCAGCGGATTCAGGCCGATGCGCTCGCCCACCAGGCGCGGCGTCAGGAAGAAGCCTTCCAGCACCTGGCCGCAGCCGTAGATGATGGCCACCGCGATCACGCCGCTCCAGTCGCTGAACTGCAGCACCGCCGAAATCAGCGCCAGCACCAGGCCCAGGCCGAAACCCAGGTAGGGGATGAACACCAGCAGGCCGGTGATGATCCCCACCGGCAGGGCCACGTCGAAACCGGCGATGCCCAGCGCGGCCGAATAGTAAATCGCCAGCACCAGCATCACCAGCAGCTGGCCGCGCAGGTACTGCGCCAGCAGGGTGTCGACTTCGCGCGCCATGCCCAGGGTGGCGCCGATGTAGCGGCGCGGCACGCAGGCGGCGATGCGCGCCAGCATGGCGTGCCAGTCCAGCAGCAGGTAGAACAGCACCACCGGGATCAACGTCAGCGTGGCCAGCCAGCCCAGCACCGCGGTGCCGCCGACGCGCGCCGAATTCAGCGCGGCGGCCCAGATGGCGTCGCCGCTGGCGGACAGCTGCTCGGACGCCATTTGCTTGATGCCGGCGCTGTCCAGGCGCACGTTCAGACCCAGGTCGCGCAGTTTCGGCGCCAGCAGGTCGTTGGCCTTGGCCAGAAAGGCCGGGATCTGCGCCTGCAGCAGCGGGATTTCCTTCTGCAGCACCGGCACCACGATCAGCACCAGGGTGGTGATGGCGGCAAAGAACAGCATTACCACGATGGTCACCGACAGCGGCCGCGGCATGCTCACGCGGCGGCCGAAGCGGATGCGGTCCAGGCGGTCCACGCCGGGATTCAGCGCGTAGGCGAAGATGGCGGCCGCCAGGAACGGCGTCAGCACCGGCCCGAGGGTGACCAGAAGGAACAGGAATGCCGCCCACACCGCCAGCCAGAATGCCGTCTGCTTTTGCTCTAACGTGAGGGGAAATGGCATGGAGGGATGAATTCGATGGTTAAAAAGGCGGTTGGACGGGGCAATTTTGATAAAATAGCGGATCGACCGGGTCAAAAACTGGTCTCCGCCTTCTATTTTACCGCCTCCGCTGCGAAATACACCATGAGCCAAACTTCTAATGTTTCCCTGTCCTACCGTGACGCCGGCGTCGACATCGATGCGGGCGACGCCCTCGTCGAAGCGATCAAGCCCTATGCCAAGCGCACCATGCGCGAAGGCGTGCTGGCCGGTCTGGGCGGTTTCGGTGCGATGTTCGAGATCAGCAAAAAGTACAAGGAGCCGGTGCTGGTGTCCGGCACCGACGGCGTGGGCACCAAGCTGAAACTGGCGTTTGAGCTGAACCGTCACGACACCGTGGGCATCGACCTGGTGGCGATGAGCGTCAACGACATCCTGGTGCAGGGCGCCGAGCCGCTGTTCTTCCTCGACTACTTCGCCTGCGGCAAGCTGGATGTGGCCACCGCGACCAACGTCATCAAGGGTATCGCCCAGGGCTGCGAACAGGCCGGCTGCGCGCTGATCGGCGGCGAAACGGCGGAAATGCCGTCGATGTACCCGGACGGCGAATACGACCTGGCCGGCTTCGCGGTCGGTGCAGTAGAAAAATCGCAGATCATCGACGGCACCAGGATTGCGCCGGGCGACGTGGTGCTGGGCCTGGCCTCGTCGGGCGTGCACTCGAACGGTTACTCGCTGGTGCGCAAGATCATCGAAGTGTCCAAGCCGGACCTGAACGCCGACTTCCACGGCCGTCCGCTGGCCGACGTGCTGATGGCGCCGACCCGTATCTACGTCAAGCCGCTGCTGGCGCTGATGCAGAAGCTGGAAGTGAAGGGCATGGTGCACATCACCGGCGGCGGCCTGGTGGAAAACATCCCGCGCGTGCTGCAGCCTGGCCTGGTGGCCGAGCTGGATTCCAAGGCGTGGACCCTGCCGCCGCTGTTCCAGTGGCTGCAGCAGCACGGCGGCGTGGCCGACGCCGAAATGCACCGCGTGTTCAACTGCGGCATCGGCATGACCGTGATCGTCGCGCAGGACAACGCGGCGGCGGCGATCGCCGAGCTGGAAGCGGCCGGCGAAACCGTCTACACCATCGGCAAGATCCGCGCCCGCGTGGGCGAAGAGCACCAGACCATCGTGGTCTGATCCTCCGCATTTTGAAGTAAGCGTTTCGGCGCCGGGCCGCTTCTTCCCGGCGCGGCGGCGGCCGATGATGAGTCAACTGAACTTTTTCGGAGCTCATCATGAACACCGCCGCACTGCGCGCCCCCGCCCCTGCCACGCGCACCGACAGCGACATCGGCGGCCAGCTGGCCTTCATGATCGACAACGTGATCAGCGATGAAGCCAGCCGCGCCATGATCGCCGTCGGCGAGCACTTCGGCTACCGCAACGACGCCCCCGGCATGCGCATGAACCAGGCCATGCACTGGATGGCCGATGAAGCGCCGATGGCGCAAATTTTCAAGGTCATCGGTCCCCTGCTGCCGCAGGAACTGCATGGCAAGAAGCTGCAACCGCGCCTGAGCCAGCGCATCGACATGTACAAATACCGCAAGGGCGACGTATTCAACCGCCACATCGACGGCATCTGGCCCGGCTACGGCGGCCCTACCGTGGACGTGACATCGAGGGCCGGCGCGGCGCTGTTCTTCCAGCACGGCTTCAGCCTCGATTCGGTGATGCACATGGGGACCGAAGTGACCAGTGACGCGCCGAAATACGTGGCGCGCATCGACGTGCTGTACGACCCGATCCGGGGTCAGTTCTGCCAATCGCACACAAGCTCTACCGTAGCGTGCGCTACGGTAGAGCTTGTGTGCGATTGGCAGAACTGACCCCGGATTTCAGCGCTTGAGGATTTTTTCGACCGGGGCGGGACGCAGGCGGTAGGCGTCGGGCATGCCGGCGCCCAGCAGCGGACGCAGGTAGAGGCGGAAGGCGTCGGTGACGTCGGTGCCGCTGGCGCTGATGAACGCATCCTCCATGACGCGGGTCTTGCCGGCCACGGCGTCCAGCGGCAGCAGTTCGTAGTCGACCGAGTAGTAGCCGGTGCGCTTGATCGCCACCGAGCCGTCGCGCTCGCCCCACATGGCGAATTGCACCGCCTTTTCGCCGACCTCGCGCGCTTCGCGCTGGTCGACGTCGGAGACGCAGCCGATGAAGGAGCGCTGCAGGTAGCCGAAGGTGTCGCCGCGCACGCGTTTGATGCCGAGCCGGCTTTTGATTTCGTCGCACAGCAGGTCGGCCAGCGCGCCGGTGCCTGACAGCTGGACGTTGCCGTGCGCGTCGCGTTCGACTTCCTTCGCCAGCAGCGTGGCGATGGCGGCGCCGGAGGCGTCGTGGATGCCTTCCGAGACGGCGATCACGCAGCGGCCGTAGCGCTCATAAGTGGCTTTGACGTCGGCCAGGAAGCGCTCCAGCGAGAACACCCGCTCCGGCAGGTAGATCAGGTGCGGGCCGTCGTCCGGGAATTTCTTGCCCAGCGCGGCGGCCGCGGTCAGGAAGCCGGCATGCCGGCCCATCACCACGCCGACATAGACGCCGGGCAGCGAGGCGTTGTCGAGGTTGGCGCCGGCAAACGCCTGCGCCACGAAGCGCGCCGCCGACGGGAAGCCGGGCGTGTGGTCGTTGCCGACCAGGTCGTTGTCGATGGTCTTGGGGATGTGCAGGCAGCGCAGCGGGTAGCCGGCCGCCCGCGCCTGCTCGCTGACGATGCGCACGGTGTCGGACGAGTCGTTGCCGCCGATGTAGTAGAACTGCTCGATCTGGTGCGCGCGCAGCACCTTGAAGATTTCCTGGCAGTAGGCTTGATCGGGCTTGTCGCGCGTGGAACCCAGCGCCGAGGAGGGCGTGGCGGCCACTTGTTCCAGGTTGTTGCTGGTCTCGCGCGTGAGGTCGACCAGGTCTTCGTTGACGATGCCGCGCACGCCGTGCAGCGCGCCGTACACGCGCGTACAGTCGCGGAAGCGGCGCGCCTCCAGCACCACGCCGGCCAGCGACTGGTTGATCACGGCGGTCGGACCGCCTCCCTGTGCGACCAGAATCTTTCCAGATGACATGCTCGCTCCTCCATGGTGGGCTGATGCGCCCACTATAGCGCGATCTTCACGGCTTGCCGATATGCTGGTCGAGGAACTTTTCCACCCGGCCCCAGAAATCGAAGCGGTTTTTTGGCAGCGCCCAGCCGTGGCCTTCCTCCGGATATTCATCCACTCGACGTCCGGGTTGTGGGCTTTGACCGCCTCGTAGAACTTGAGGCCGTGATTGCGCGGGACGCGCACATCGGCGCCGCCATAGGCCATCAGCAGCGGACGGCGGATGAGCGCGGCCTGCAACAGCGGCGAGGTGGCACGCAACTGCTCGGCATCCTTGACCGGGTCGCCGATCAGCGCCGGCATGCCGTACTGTTTCTACTCGTCGGACAGGTCGGAACGGTAGAACCAGCCGCCGTCGTACATCAGTTTGATGTTGGTGACGCCGGCCCGACGCCACCAGCACCCAGGCGGTTTCCGGCCGCGTCGGCGGGGAGGGATCGAACCAGACCGCACCTTCCGCATCGCCGCGGATGCGGGCGCCCAGCAGGCGCTGTTTGCTGATGATCAGCTGGCATCGGTGTCCTGCGCGCCGGCCTGCTCCAGCATATAGGTGGGCCGGGGCAGCGGCTCGCGGTTGTCGTCCGGGCTGCGGAAGAATTCGTTGCGGCGCAGGGCCAATTGGCGGAAGTGCTTGCCGTCGCGATCGACCGCATACAGGCCGGGCACAAAGCGGACGTCGCGCCGGCCGGCCGTCTTGTCCACCGTGCCGAACAGCAGGCGCTCGTTGTTGACCCATTGCGCCTGGCCGCTATCGGTGTCGTTGAACCGCGCCACCATCCTGGCGCTGAGGTCGTTCAAGTCCACCACCGCCAGCAGCACGGCCGCCAGCAGGCGGCGAGCGGAAATCAATGGGTTGCTCCTATGTGCAGATCGAGGAATCGCTCGACGCGGGTCCAGAAATCGATGCGGTTCTGCGGCAGGCGCCAGCCGTGGCCTTCTTTCGGATACACGATCCATTCGACGTTCGGGTTGCCGGCCTTGACGGCGGCCAGGAATTTCTCGCCGTGATACAGCGGCACGCGCTGGTCGTCGCCGCCATAGGCCAGCAGCAGCGGCTGCTTGATGCGGGCGGCCTGCGCCAGCGGCGAGGTGGCCTCCAGCTGCGCGGCGTCGCGCTCCAGGTCGCCGATCAGTACCGGCATGCCGTAGGTTTTCCAGTGGTCGCTGAGGTCGGATTCGGCGCTCCAGCTGCCGGTGTACATCAGCTTGATGTCGGTGACGCCGGCCCAGTCAACCCCGCATTTGTACAGGTCGGGATCGTTGACCAGCCCCATCAGCGTGGCATAGCCGCCATAGCTGGCGCCGGCGATGCAGATGCGCCGGCGGTCGGCATAGCCCCGGGCGGCGGCCCAGCGCGCGCCGTCGGCGATGTCGTCCTGCATCTTCAGGCCCCATTGTTTCCAGCCGGCCTGGAAGTGCTGCCAGCCGTAGCCGGTGCTGCCGCGGTAGGCCGGCTCGATCACCAGGTAGCCGCGCGAGGCGAGGAACTGGGCGTCGGCGCTCCAGCCCCAGTCGCTGCCGTGCACATACGGACCGCCGTGCACCAGCATGACCAGCGGCAGGTTCTGTTTGCCGGCGCCGCGCGGCCAGGTGATCAGGGCCGGAATGCGCATGCCGTCGCGCGCCGGGTAGCGCACCAGCTCCTGGCGGCCCATCTGCGCCGGGTCGATGGCCTCGCGGGTGGCGCCCACCTTGATCAGTTTGCCCGTTTCCGTGTTGTAGACCAGGTAGACCGTCGGCTGCACGTCGGAGTAGCTGGCCACCAGCACCCACGGCGTCTGCGGCCGCCGCGGCAGGACGATGACGTTGGCCAGCCCCGGCAGCAGGGCATCGACCTTGGCCTGCAGCGCCTTGCCCTCGGCATCCAGCCAGGCCACGCCCGCGACGTCGGCGCTGTAGGCGATCCCGGCCAGCTTGTTGTCGCGCACGATAAGGTTGGCGCTGGGGGCGCTGGTCATGTCCGGCAGATAGTCGTAGTCGTCCAGGCCGACCAGCGCATCGGCCGCCAGCTGCCGTCTGGCCAGATCGTAGCGGTAGAGCGCGCTTTTGTCGCCGTTGGCGCGCGCCGCCACATACAGTGCGCCGTCGGGACCGAAGCCGACCGGGCTGAAGGTGTGGCCGATGTAGGGCTCGCTCTCGAGCAGCTGGTGCCAGCTGTCGCCCTCGCGCACATACACCCTATGCCTTTTGCCGAGGTCGTTGATGGCCAGGCGCGGTTCGCCTTGCTGATCGAGCAGCCAGCCGCTGGCCTGGCCTGGACCGCTGAGCGCGGTGGTGCGGCCAGTCACCGTGTTCAGGCGCAGCAGCGTGACATTGGTCACTTCGCTGTAGTTGGCGTTGTACTGCGGCTTGACCACGTAGACGTCGTCGCTGTCCTGGCGGCCCGGCTGGCCGAGCAGGTAGTGATTCCAGTCCAGCAGTTTCTGCTGCAGGTGGCTGCCGGTCTCGCTGTCGCCACCCTGCTGGAAAATGGTCTTGCTGAGCTGGCGATAGCCGCTGCCATCGCGGTTGACGGCAAACAGGCCGGGCGCGTGCAGGTCGTCGCTGTAGGTGACGCGGCGGTCGTAGCCATTGAACACCAGCCGGTTGTCGTTGACCCATTCGAAATAGGCGACGTCGGCATCGCCGAACATGGCCGCCACTTTGACGCTCATGTCGTTCAGGTCGACCACCGACAGGCGGTCGCGCTCGCCCGGCAGCGAGACGCGCGCCGCCAGATAGCGGCCACTGGGCGACAGTCTGGGATTGGCAAAGCGGCTGTTCTCGAAGAAGGCCGAGACTGGCGGCAGCGGCGCCGCCGTGGCCGTGACGGTGGCTGCCAGCAGGGTCGCGGCGAGTATGCGTGCGCGATTCATTGCACCTGTCTGCCGATGTGCTGATCGAGGAACTTTTCCACCCGGCTCCAGAAATCCACGCGGTTTTGCGGCAGATACCAGCCGTGGCCCTCGTCCGCATAGAACACCCATTCGACCGCCGGATTGTTTTTGCTCACCGCATCTTTGAACGCGGTGCCGTGCACGATGGGCACCGTGGTGTCGGCGCCGCCGTGGGCCAGCAGCAGCGGCTGCCGGATGCGCGCCGCCTGCTGCAGCGGCGAGGTGGCCGCCAACTGCGCGGCGTCGGCGCCGATCAGCACCGGAAAGCCGAACTTGTCGAAGGCGCCGCCGGTGGACCAGGTCGACTCGCTGGACCAGTGGCCATTTTTCAGGATGTTGAGGTCGGTGACGCCGGCCCAGGCCACGCCGCATTGGTAGAGGTCGGGATCGTTGACCAGTCCCATCAGCGTGGCATAGCCGCCATAGCTGGCGCCGGCGATGCAGATGCGTTTGCCGTCGGCGATGCCCTGGGCGATGGCCCAGCGCGCGCCGTCGGCGACGTCGTTCTGCATCTTCAAGCCCCATTGCTGCCAGCCGGCGTGGAACAGCGCATAGCCGTAGCCGGTGCTGCCGCGGAATTCCGGTTCCAGCACCGCGTAGCCGCGCGAGGCCAGGAACTGCACTTCCGCATCCCAGTCCCAGTGCACACCGCGTACCCACGGACCGCCATGCACCAGCACCACCATCGGTAGCTGCTTGCCGCTGCTGGCCTTGGGCGTGGTCAGGTAGGCCGGAATCTCGAGACCGTCGCGCGCCTTGTAGCGCACCATGGCCTTGTTGGACATCAGCTCGGGCGCGATGGCCGGATGCGACGCGCCCAGCATGCTCAGGCTGCGCGTCTCGGTGTTGTACAGCCGGTAGACCGGCGGTTGCAGGTCCGAGCTGGACACCACCACCACGTACGGCACGGCCGGCCGCAGCGGCGTACTGAGCATGTTGTTGGTGGCCGGCAGCAAGGCATCGACAGCCTGCTGCACCGCCTTCATGTGGGCATCGACCCACCAGGTGCCCTTGGCATCGACCTCGTAGGTATAGCCCTGCACCTTGTCCTTGTCGTAGACCAGCTCGCCCTGGAAGTCGTAGCCGGGCGTGCTGATGGCGGGTTTGTCGCTGAGCTTGCGATTGGCGATGTCATAGGTGTACAGCGCGGCGGCCCCCTGCAGGCCGGTGCGCACGAACAGCGTGCCGTCCGGGCCGAAGGCTTCCGGATCGAAGTTGTCCTTGCTGTTGGGGTAGAGCGCGAAGCTGGCCAGCTGGGCCCAGGGTTGCTGCTCGTTGTCGCGGTGGTAGATGATTTGCCGGTTGTCGCGGTACGCCACGGCGATGCGCGGATTGCCCTGACGGTCGACCACCCAATCCATGGTGTCGGCCGGGTGGCCGTAGACCTTGTATTTGCCGGTGACCGAATTCAGCCGCAGCAGGGCGATCTGGTTCATCCAGCCGGTGCCGGCGTATTCGTACTGGGTTACCAGGATGTCGTCGCTGTCCAGGTTGCCGATGCCGCCGTACATGAAGGTATTCCATGGCAGCAGCCGGTTTTCCAGCTTGCCGATCCCGTCATTGATGTTGCTGTCGCGGCGCACCAGCTGGCGCAGGCCGCTGCCGTCGGCGTTGACGGCCCACAGGCCGGGACCCCAGCGGGTGTCGCCCCGCGGCACGCCCAGGTCGGCGACGTTGAAGGCCAGGCGCTGGTCATTGATCCAGTGATAGCGCGAGACGTCGGCGTCGTCGAAGGCGGCCACCACCCTGGTCTTGCGGGTGGCGCTGTCGACCACCGCCAGACGCACGCGCCCGGTCTTGCCGGCCACCTTGATGGCCACCTGGCGGCCGTCCGGCGAGATGCGCGGATCGCTGAAGCTGGCATTGTCGAAGAAGGCGGCGAGCGGCACCGAGGCCGGCGTGGTCTGGGCGCGCGCCGGCACGACGGCCAGCGCGGCAAGCACCGTCACTACGGGAAGCAATTTCATGGCGCGCTACCGATGTTTTTATCCAGGAATTTCTCGACCCGGCTCCACCAGTCGATGCGGTTTTTCGGCAGTTTCCAGCCGTGCCCCTCGTCTTCGTACTGCACCCATTCGACGTTGGGATTGGTCTGCTTGACGGTCTGGTAGAACCTGCTGCCCTGCGGCAGCGGCACCACGGTGTCGGCGGTGCCGTAGCCCATCAGCAGCGGCTGCGTGATGCGCGCCGCCTGTTGCTGCGGCGAGGTGGCTTTCAGTTGTTCCGCATCCTTGTCCTTGTCGGCGACCAGTTGCGGCATGCCGTACTGTTTCCACTCTTCCGCCAGGTCGGAGGTATAGAACCAGTAGCCGTCGCGCCATTGCTCGAGGTCGGTCTGGCCGGCCCATTCGACGCCGCACTTGTACAGCTCGGGATCGCGGATCAGACCCATCAGGGTGGCATAGCCGCCGTAGGCCGCGCCGGCGATGCAGATGCGCTTGCTGTCGGCATAGCCCTGGGCGATGGCCCAGCGCGTGCCGTCGGCCAGGTCGTCCTGCATCTTCAGGCCCCACTGCTTCCAGCCGGCCTTGAAGTGCTTGCTGCCGAAGCCGGTGCTGCCGCGGTATTCCGGCTCCAGCACGGCATAGCCGCGCGAGGCCAGGAACTGCACCGCCGGGTTCCAGCCCCAGCTGCCGCCGCGCGCGTACGGGCCGTCGTGCACCAGCACCACCATCGGCAGGTTCTTGCCCGGACCTTGCGGCAGGGTCAGCCAGGCGGGAATGTCGAGGCCGTCGCGCGCCTTGTAGTGCACCAGCTGCTGCTGGGCCATCTGCTCCGGCTTGATCTGCGGCCGCGATGCGCCGACCATGGTCAGCTTCTGCGTCTCGCTGTTGTACAGCATCAGGCGGCGCGGCGAGATATCGGAAAATGCGGTCACCAGCACCCATGGCGATTCCGGCCTGGCGGGCAGGGTGATCAGGTTCACGGTGTTGGGCAGCAGTTCGTCGACCTTGGCCTGCATGGCCTTCATGCCGGGATCGATCCAGGTGGTGCCGATGGCGTCGGTCAGGTGGCGCACGCCCAGCAGCTTGTTCTGATTCATGATCAGCGCGCCGCGGAAGTCGTAGCCGTCCAGCTTGACCAGCGGCTGGTCGGAGAGCTTGTTGGTGTTGAGGTCGTAGGTGTACACCGCCGACAGGTCGTTTTTCCAGGCCACCACGTACAGGGTGCCGTCGGGACCGAAGGCCAGCGGACGGAAATTGCCGCCGCGGCCGGTGTACTGTTCGAAGTCGGTCAGCTTGCGCCAGGCCTTGGTGGCCGGGTCGCGGTAATGGACGCTGATGGTGCCTTGGTCCTTGGTCAGCGTCAGGCGCGGCTCGCCCTTGGCGTCCAGCATCCACCAGCTGCTGTCGCCGGGACGGTCGACGATGCCGGCGGTGCGGCCGGTGACCGTGTTCAGGCGCACCAGGTCGACGTGATCGATCACGCCGTGGCCCCGGTAGTCCTTGTCGACGACGTAGATGTAGTCGGAATCCTGCGCGCCCGGCTGGTTCAGCAGATAGGTATGCCACGGCAGCAGCTCGCGCTGCAGGCCCATGCTGCCATTGGTGATGAAGGGTTTGCCGTCACGCATGGCCAGCTGGCGGAAGCCGCTGCCGTCGCGGTTGATGGCGTACAGGCCCGGCGCGTAGCGCATGTCACCGAAGGCCTTGTCCTTTTCGGCGGCCGTGAACACCAGGCGCTGGTCGTTGACCCACTCGTAGACGCCGATATCGGCATCGGAGAAATTGCCCACCACCTTGATGGCGTTGGTGTTCAGATCCACCACGCCCAACATGTCGCGCTTGCCCTGGCCGCCGAGGCGCACGGCCAGGAATTTGCCGCTCGGCGACAGCACCGCATCGCTGAAGTCGGGATTGTTGAAGAAGTCGGCAATCGGCGGCGGCAGCAGCGCGGCGCCGGCGGCATGGCCGCAGACTAGCGCGCCAGCCAGGGCCACGGCACGCAGAAGGGTATGGGTCCGCATATGCAAGTTGCGAAATTAGTAACTAGTGCACAATAGCATCAAGTTATCAAATCCGCTATGGGCAATTTGTATTTTATTGTTCCGGCGCGCGGATGTAATCGACCAGCGCCCCGGTCTGGCGTCCCGGGGCCGGCGTCAGCAGGCTGACCGCGACGATGGTCAGCAGTCCGGCCGGCACGCCGAAGATGCCGGCCGAGATGGGCGCGATGTGGAACCACTGCGCGCCGCCGCCGCCCAGGATCGGGTTGGTGTGCAGCATGTACCAGGCGCACACCAGGAAGCCCGTCACCATGCCGGCCACCGCGCCATGCCGATTGGCGCGCTTCCAGAACACGCCCAGCACCAGCGCCGGGAACAGCGTCGAGCCGGCCAGCGAGAAGGCGGCGCCGACCAGCGACAGGATGTCGCCCGGCTTGGTCGAGGCGGCATAGGCGGCGATGAAGGCCACCGCCAGCAGCAGCAGCTTGGAGATCGTCACCCGCTTTTGCGTCGAGGCGCCGCGGTCCACCAGCTTGTAGTAGACGTCGTGCGACAGCGCGTTGGAGATGGCCAGCAGCAGGCCGTCGGCGGTGGACAGCGCGGCCGCCAGCCCGCCGGCCGCCACCAGGCCGGAAATCACGTAGGGCAGACCGGCGATTTCCGGCGTGGCCAGCACCAGCACGTCGGCGTCGATGGTGATTTCGGCCAGCTGCACCACGCCGTCGTGGTTGACGTCGGTGATGCTGAACAGCGGGTTGAGCTTGTCCACATTGGCCCAGTACGAGACCCAGTTGGGCAGGTGCGCGTAATCGCTGCCGACCAGGGCGCTGTAGATGTCGTATTTGACCAGCACCGCCAGCGCCGGGATGGTCAGGTAGATCAGCAGGATGAAGAACAGGGTCCAGAACACCGACACGCGCGTCTCGTGCACCGACGGGGTGGTGTAGGAGCGCATCAGGATGTGCGGCAGCGCGGCCGTGCCCAGCATCAGGCAGAACACCAGCGCCAGGAAGTTGTTGCGCTTGATGTTGGAGGTGTCGGGGTTGCCCGGATACGGCGTGGCGTGCGGGACGATGGGCTCGGCCCGTTGCAGGTTCTGCTCGCGCGCCTCGGTCCAGAGGCGCTCGGCTTCCTCGGCATTTTTCGGGTAGGCGATCAGTTCGCGCTCGGCGCTGCGGATTTCCAGCAGCGAGGCGTTGCGCGCCTTGACGTTGTCCAGCTTGCGCTGGGCGTCGATGCGGCCCACTTCCCACGAGGCGGGCAGGGTGGCCAGGCGGTCGGCGTAATCGGCGGCGCGCTGGCGGAAGATGGCGCGCACCTCGGCTTCCTTCGGATCGGCTTGCAATACGTGTTCGCGCGCGCTCAGCTTGGGCAGCAGTTTGCCGTAGGCGACTTGCGGAATGGGGTTGTCGGAATGCTTGGCCGACAACCACATGGCCGGGATCAGAAAGGCCACCAGGATGATGATGTATTGCGCCACCTGGGTCCAGGTGATGGCGCGCATGCCGCCCAGGAAGGAGCACACCAGGATGCTGGCCAGGCCGAGGAAGATGCCGACCGAAAAATCGACACCGGTGAAGCGCGAGGCGATCAGGCCCACCGCGTAAATCTGCGCCACCACGTAGGTGAAGGAGACGATGATGGTGGCGATCACGGCCAGGATGCGCACCGCGCGGCCGCCGTTGTCCGAGTCGGCGCCGCCGTAGCGTTCGGCCAGGAAGTCGGGGATGGTGTACTGGCTGAACTTGCGCAGGTAGGGCGCGATCAGCAGCTGCACCAGGCAGTAGCCGCCGGTCCAGCCCATGATGTAGGCCAGGCCGTCGAAGCCGTGCAGGTAGAGGCCGCCGGCCAGGCTGATGAAGCTGGCCGCCGAGATCCAGTCGGCGGCGGTGGCCATGCCGTTGAACATGGCCGGCACGCGCCGCCCGGCGACGTAATACTCGAGCACGTTGGAGGTGCGGCTGATGACGCCGATCAGCGCGTACAGCACGATGGTGGCGAACATGAACAGGTAGCCGATCCAGACACGCGGCATGCCTTCCTGCTCGAGCGCGGCCAGCGCGGCCAGGAAGCCGCCGAAGCCGATGGTGAACAGGCTGTAGTAATAGCGCAGGCGCTGGAAGTAGGTGCGTTGCGGCTTCAAGCGCGGTACTCCCGGTCGAGCTTGCGCATGCGCCAGGCATAGAAGCCGAGGATGCCGAGATAGACCAGCGACGCGCCCTGCGCCGCCAGATAGAACGAGATCGGCCAGCCGAACAGGCTGAGTCCCGACAGCTCGCGCGCGAAGTAGGCGGAGCAGAAACCGGTCAGCAGCCAGAGCAGCAGCAACACGGTGGTGAGCTTGCGGGTGCGCTGCCAGTGCCGGGCGCGGGTGAGCGCGGGACGGGCGGCCGGGGCGGCGGGTTTATCCATAATGTGGCGGTTCGGTGTCTTCGTCCGGCGGCGCCGGCGGCAGCGGGAAGCTGAGGCGGAACAGCGCGCCGGGCAGCTTGGGATTGGTGGCGCGCGGGTTGGTGTAGATGTCGACCTCGGCGCCATGCTGCTGGGCGATCTCGCGCACGATGGCCAGGCCGAGGCCGCTGCCTTCGGCGGTATTGCCGAGGATGCGGTAGAAGCGCTCGAACACGCGCTCGCGCTCGCCGGGAGCGATGCCGGGACCGGTGTCCTCCACTTCCAGGTAGGCGTGGTCGAGGTCGTCGCGCACGCGCACGGTGACGCTGCCGCCGGCCGGCGTGTAGCGCAGCGCGTTGTCGATCAGGTTGGACAGCAGTTCGCGCAGCATGGTCGGGTTGCCGCTGATCTGCACCGGCAGTGATGGCGCCTCGAAGCCCAGGTCGATGCGGTGGGCGAACGAGGCCTGCACCCAGTCCTGCACCACGTCGCGCGCCAGTTCCGACAAGTCCAGTTGCTGCAGGCTGCCGCCGGCCGGCTGCTGGTTTTCGGCGCGGGCCAGGGCCAGCAGCTGATTCACCAGCCGGGTGGCGGCCTGCGAACTCTTGGCCAGCTGCTCCAGCGAACGGTGGATCTCGCCCTGTTCGGTCTGGCGCAGGGCCAGCTCGGACTGCATGCGCATGCCGGCCAGCGGTGTGCGCATCTGGTGCGCGGCGTCGGCGATGAAGCGCTTCTGCATGTCGATGTTTTGCGACAGCCGCGCCAGCATCTCGTTCAGCGAGCGCACCAGCGGTGTGATTTCCTCCGGCACCTGCGTGGGCGCGATCGGACTCATGTCTTCAGGACTGCGCGCGCGTATGCGTTCCTGCAACTGGGCCAGCGGCGACAGGCCGCGCGCCAGCGCGAACCACACCAGGGCCAGCACCACCGGCAGCACGATGAACTGCGGCAGGATCACGCCCTTGATGATGGCGTTGGCCAGCTGGGCGCGCTTTTCCAGCGTTTCCGCCACCTGCACCAGCGCCAGCTGCGCATCGTCGCCGCTGTCGCGCTCCACCCGCACATAGGCGAAGGCGATGCGCACCGGCGTGCCGTGCATGGCGTCGTTGCGGAAGCGCACGCCGCCAGCGCTGGTCTTGTCCTCGTCGTCGATCACCGGCTGCGGCATGTCGCGGTCGCCGTCGATGTGCTCGCCGCGCGGGCCCTGGATCTGGAAGTAGACGTTGTCGATATCGTCGGCGCGCAGAATGTCGCGCGCCGAGCCGGACAGGCTTTTGATCAGCTTGCCGTCCACCGAGCGCACCTGTTGCGCCAGCACGGTCACGCTGTCTTCCAGCGCGTGGTCGAACGGCTGGTTGGCAATCGACTTGGCCACCAGGTAGGTGATGGCGATGCTCATCGGCCACAGCAGCAGCAGCGGCGCCAGCATCCAGTCGAGGATTTCGCCGAACAGGGAATGTTGTATGTCCTCGTCCGCGTCGGGCGCGGGCGGCTGATACGCCAGTTCGGCTTCCTGCGACGGGTTCACTTGTGCGCGTCTCCGGCTTCGGCGGCGGCGCGCGCGGCGTCCGAGTATTTCTCCAGGCAGTAGCCGAGGCCGCGCACGGTGGCGATGCGGATGCCGCCCACCTCGATCTTCTTGCGCAGCCGGTGCACATAGACTTCGATGGCGTTGTTGCTGACTTCCTCGCCCCACTCGCACAAGTGGTCGACCAGTTGTTCTTTCGATACCAGCCGGCCGGTGCGCGCCAGCAGGATTTCCAGCAGGCCCAGCTCGCGCGCCGACAGGTCCAGCATCTGCTCGTTGATGTAGGCGCTGCGGCCGACCTGGTCATAGCTGAGCGGCCCATGCTTGATCACGGCCGCGCCGCCGCCGGCGCCGCGGCGGGTCAGGGCGCGCACGCGCGCCTCCAGTTCCGACAGCGCGAACGGTTTGGCCATATAATCGTCGGCGCCCAGGTCCAGGCCGTTGACGCGCTGCTCGATCGAGTCGGCGGCGGTCAGGATCAGCACCGGCAGCAGCGAGCCGCGCGCGCGCAGGCGGCGCAGCACTTCCAGCCCGGACAGCCTGGGCAGGCCCAGGTCCAGGATCAGCAGGTCGAATTCCTGCGTGGACAGGGCGGTGTCGGCCTCCTGCCCGTTTCTGACGCAATCGATGGCATAGCCGGACTGGCGCAGCGAGCGGGTCAGGCCATCGGCCAGTACGCTGTCGTCCTCGGCTAGTAATATACGCATGTCAAACACTCCGGCTGTACAAGCCCTTATTTTGGCGAGTTTTTGTGCATTCTCAAAGAAATAGCGCAAAACCCGCTTGCATTGATCACTGTTTTTTTATACAGTACCACCTGTACGAATAACTCCCACTGGTTGAAAGCACATTATGGACGAGAAAAAAGGCGTAGTACCTGCATCGGAAAAAGCCAAAGCGCTGGCTGCTGCGCTGGCCCAGATTGAAAAGCAATTTGGCAAGGGTTCCGTCATGCGCATGGACGCCAGCGCACCGATCGAAGAGGTGCAGGTGGTATCGACCGGCTCGCTGGGCCTGGACGTGGCGCTGGGCGTCGGCGGCCTGCCGCGCGGCCGCGTGGTGGAAATCTACGGTCCGGAATCGTCGGGTAAAACCACGCTGACGCTGCAGACCATCGCCGAGATGCAGAAACTGGGCGGCACCTGCGCCTTCATCGACGCCGAACACGCGCTGGACGTCGGCTACGCGCAAAAGCTGGGCGTCAACCTGCATGAACTGCTGATCTCGCAGCCGGACACCGGCGAACAGGCACTGGAAATCTGCGACGCGCTGGTGCGCTCGGGTTCGGTGGACCTGGTGGTGGTCGACTCGGTGGCGGCGCTGACCCCGCGCGCCGAAATCGAAGGCGACATGGGCGACGCCCTGCCGGGCCTGCAGGCGCGTCTGATGTCGCAGGCACTGCGCAAGCTGACCGGCTCGATCAACCGCACCAACACGCTGGTGATCTTCATCAACCAGATCCGCATGAAGATCGGTGTGATGTTCGGCTCGCCGGAAACCACCACCGGCGGCAACGCGCTGAAGTTCTACGCCTCGGTGCGTCTGGACATCCGCCGCACCGGCTCGATCAAGTCCGGCGACGAGGTGATCGGCAACGAAACCAAGGTCAAGGTGGTCAAGAACAAGATCGCGCCACCGTTCAAGGAAGCGCACTTCGACATCCTGTACGGCGCCGGCACTTCGCGCGAGGGCGAGATCCTGGACCTGGGCGTGGAAGCCAAGATCGTCGAGAAATCGGGCTCGTGGTACAGCTACAACGGCGAGCGCGTCGGCCAAGGCAAGGACAATGCCCGCCTGTTCCTGCAGGAGCGTCCGGAGCTGGCCTGGGAAATCGAAAACAAGGTGCGCGAATCGCTGGGCGTGCGCGTGCTGCCGCCGCTGGGCAACAAGGATGCCACCGTGGTCAAGCTGAAGCCGGCCGACAAGTCCGACGCTGACGCTGCCTGATCAGCCGCACCATGGCTGCGCCGCAACTGAGCCTGAAAGCGCGCGCCCTGCGCTTTCTGTCCATGCGCGAGCACAGCCGTCTTGAACTGGGCCGCAAGCTGGCCCGCTATGCCGAGGAGGGCGACGATGTCGAAGCCCTGCTCGACCTGCTCGAAAAAAACAACTGGCTGTCGCAGGAGCGCTTTTCCGAAGCGCTGATCCACCGCCGCGCCGCGCGCTACGGCAACAGCCGCATCGTCGCCGAACTGCAAAGCCACGGCGTGGCCGGCGACGCCCTGCAAGACCTCAAATCCCAGCTGGCCGACACCGAACTCGAACGTGCGCACGAGATCTGGCAGCGCAAATTCGGCAGCGTCGCCACCGACCCGCAAGAGCGCAACAAACAGATCCGCTTCCTGCTGCAGCGCGGCTTTTCGCAACGTGTGGTGCAGAAGGTCATCAAAGGGGCGGAGCTGGACGACTAATTTCCCTTCCTTCCGGGGTGTGCTACACTTTGCGGGTTTTTGCAGCACCGCGGGTGCGGTGGTTGTCCGTAGAAGCTGCGGCAACGTGTGTTTTTAATAAGAGAAATACACCAGGCTGCTAACTAATTAACCGTGTAAGCGGTATCAGTCTTATGTCCTTTTCAATTCCAGTTCCTGACGTGTGGACCAGCCCACGTGCGCGTGCCGTTCCGGCCAGGAAGGGCGTATGGGACATGGTCGGCAACCCTCTGTATCACACCCACCCCAGAATAGAACACCCGCGCTCTGTGGACAAAGCAGCACCGGGTAGCGCATAGCAATAACCTCTGCTTACAACAACCGATTTTTATACATCAGCATCAGAAGGGAAGCCAGCATGAAAATCCATGAGTATCAAGGCAAAGAAATCCTCCGGAAATACGGAGTGACGGTACCGCGCGGCATTCCGTGCATGACCGTTGACGAAGCGGTCAAGGCTGCTGAAACCCTGGGCGGTCCAGTCTGGGTTGTGAAGGCACAGATCCACGCCGGTGGCCGTGGCAAAGGCGGTGGCGTGAAAGTGGCCAAGTCGCTGGAGCAAGTCAAAGAATACGCCGACCAGATCATGGGCATGCAACTGGTGACTCACCAGACCGGTCCTGAAGGCCAGAAAGTCCGTCGTCTGCTGATCGAAGAAGGCGCCGACATCAAGAAAGAACTGTACGTGTCGCTGGTCACCGACCGCGTCACCCAGCGCGTTGTGCTGATGGCCTCGTCGGAAGGCGGCATGGACATCGAAGAAGTCGCTGAATCGCATCCGGAAAAAATCCACTCGATCGCCATCGATCCAGCTGTCGGCCTGACCGACGCGGACGCCGCATCGATCGCCGCCAAGATCGGCGTGCCGGAAGGCTCGATCGCCGACGCCGTCACCAACCTGCAAGGCCTGTACAAAGCCTACTGGGAAACCGACGCCTCGCTGGCTGAAATCAACCCGCTGATCCTGACCGGTTCGGGCAAGGTCATCGCGCTGGACGCCAAGTTCAACTTCGACGCCAACGCCCTGTTCCGTCATCCGGAAATCGTCGCCTACCGCGACCTGGATGAAGAAGATCCGGCCGAAGTGGAAGCGTCGAAATTCGACCTGGCCTACATCTCCCTGGACGGCAACATCGGCTGCCTGGTGAACGGCGCCGGCCTGGCCATGGCCACCATGGACACCATCAAGCTGTTCGGCGGCGAGCCGGCCAACTTCCTGGACGTGGGCGGTGGCGCCACCGCCGAGAAAGTGACCGAAGCGTTCAAGATCATGCTGAAGAACCCAGGCCTGAAAGCCATCCTGGTGAACATCTTCGGCGGCATCATGCGTTGCGACGTGATCGCCGAAGGCGTGATCACCGCGTCGAAAGCCGTGTCGCTGCAGGTACCGCTGGTGGTCCGCATGAAGGGCACCAACGAAGATCTGGGCAAGAAGATGCTGGCGGACTCCGGCCTGCCTATCATCTCGGCCGACACGATGGAAGACGCAGCCAAGAGCGTTGTTGCCGCAGCTGCTGGTAAATAATTAAGGAACCGATTATGTCTATTCTGATCAACAAAGACACCAAAGTCATCACCCAGGGTATCACCGGTAAAACCGGCCAGTTCCACACCCGCATGTGCCGCGACTACGCGAACGGCAAGAACGCCTTCGTGGCGGGCGTGAACCCGAAGAAAGCCGGCGAAGACTTCGAAGGCATCCCGATCTTCGGTTCGGTCAAGGAAGCGGCGTCGGAAACCGGCGCCACCGTGTCCGTGATCTACGTGCCGCCAGCAGGCGCCGCCGCCGCGATCTGGGAAGCGGTTGAAGCCGAACTGGACCTGGCAATTTGCATCACCGAAGGCATCCCTGTCCGTGACATGATGGAAGTCAAGGATCGCATGGCCAAAGCCGGTTCCAAGACCCTGCTGCTGGGCCCGAACTGCCCAGGCCTGATCACGCCTGACGAAATCAAGATCGGCATCATGCCAGGTCACATCCACAAGAAGGGCCGTATCGGCGTGGTGTCGCGTTCGGGCACCCTGACCTATGAAGCCGTGGGTCAGCTGACCGCACTGGGCCTGGGCCAATCGTCGGCAGTTGGTATCGGCGGCGACCCGATCAACGGTCTGAAGCACATCGACGTGATGCGCATGTTCAACGACGATCCTGATACCGACGCGGTCATCATGATCGGCGAAATCGGCGGTCCGGACGAAGCCAACGCCGCACGTTGGATCAAGGACAACATGAAGAAGCCGGTGGTCGGCTTCATCGCTGGTGTGACCGCTCCTCCGGGCAAGCGCATGGGCCACGCCGGCGCGCTGATCTCGGGCGGCGCCGACACTGCGCAAGCCAAGCTGGAAATCATGGAAGCCTGCGGTATCAAGGTTACCAAGAACCCATCGGAAATGGCTCGCCTGCTGAAAGCGATGCTGTAATCGATTCCACTTGCGTGGAATAATGAAGGGGAGCCGCAAGGCTCCCTTTTTTCATTTCCGGAGACAGGCTTGGCCAAGCTCATCATCTCGCGCGATGGACAGATAGAGCAGCAGATACAACTGAACAAGGAACGGATGACCTTGGGCCGGCATCCGCGCAACGACATCGTGCTGTCGCACCCGGCCGTGAGCGGCGACCATGCGGCCATCACCACCATCCTCGATGATTCCTTCCTGGAAGACCTGCACAGTACCAATGGCACGTTTGTCAACGGCCACCGGATCGGCAAGCATTTCCTGCAGCATCAGGACCAGATCCGCCTGGCGCGCTTCCAGATTGAATTCATCGCCGACGGCATCCGGCCGCTGGCGGCGGCGCAGCCGGTGCTGGCCGAGATCTCTATCCTGAACGGCAACAACGCCGGCAAACACATCGCCCTGACCAAGTCGCAGACCACATTGGGCCGCACCGGCGCGCTGCTGGTGGCAATCCATCGGCACCCGGCGTTTTATACCATCACCCATGTCGACGGTGAACCGGCGCCGTTGCTGAACGGTACGGCGCTCGACAAACAAGTGGCCGAACGGCTCAGCAATGGCGATGTGATCGACCTCGGCGGCACCTCGCTGGCCTTCCGTCTGGCCTGACAATTTTTGTCAGGTTGCTGACTGCTGACAAAAAGCGGCGCTGCCAACTGACAAAAATTGGCAGTTTTGATGTGGTTTTGCTGAAAAAATGCGCAAAAACAGGCTGGCACGGCGTTTGCACTAGAGGGTATGTCGCACCCAACAATGTGTATAACCCCGAAGGAGTCGCAAAATGAAATCCATGCAAATGATGAAGAAACAAGCCCAGGCCGGCTTTACCCTGATCGAACTGATGATCGTGGTGGCCATTATCGGTATCCTGGCTGCCGTGGCGATTCCGGCGTACAGCGATTACACCGCCAAGGCCAAGGCCGCGAGCGCGGTTTCCTCGCTGGACGGCATCAAGACCGCCGTTGCACTCTGCATCCAGGAAGCTGGCGGCGATGCGACCAATTGCAACACCGGCGCCAATGGCGTCCCGACCTTTAACAAAACCAAGGAACTGGCATCGGCCACTGTGGCTGCCGGTACCATTACCGCCACCTTCGCCAGCAACGATGTGGCCAAGGATCTGAACGGCACCACCATCACCATGGTTCCGACCGTGACGGCGGGTTCCGCCACGGTAGGCTGGACCACCACTTCGAATTCGGCCAGCCAGACGCTGAAGTCGGCCATCGAGAAAAACAATCCTCCACCTGCAACGCCATAATTTGGCTGAGCGTGAAAAACCCGGCTACGGTCGGGTTTTTTCGTTTACACGATCTTCTGGCGGTCGGCGATCAGCGCTTCGTAGGTCAGGTTCTGCAGCATGGTGTAATGCACCGGATCGAGATCGATGAACTGCACGCCATAGGTGAACACTTCCTGCTTGTCGGCCGTGGCCGGCTTGACCACGTTGATGTTGCGGATGGAGGCCTGCGCATCCACCTTGACCTGGCGGTTACCCGGCTGGGCAATCAGATAAAACGACAGCGCGACCTGCGCATCGTATTCCGGCAACTGTTTCGGCGACTCGATCAGCGCGCCCGAGACACTGAGATTGACCAGAAACACCGACGTATGTCCGTTGGAGGTGTTGACCTGCGCCGGGATATCGACCTTGACCCGCATCGCCGTCCGCAGGCTGGTGCCCTGGATGGACACCGGGAAGGACAGGTGGGCATAGAACAGCGGGCGCGGAAACACGCGTTGCACCACGCATGAGAACGAGCACACGTTCACGCCCGAAAACACGCGGATAGTGAGCTTGTCGCCCTCGTTGAGCGAAATCGGCGCGCCGCCCTCGAACGGCACCTTGACGATCATGTACTCATCCTTTACCCAGCCGATCAGGGTGGAAAAGTGCTGGATGGGCTTGATGGTACGGTGGGTGATGAACTGAATCCGACCGCCGACCTGCAGATTCATCTGCTCGAATTCATATTCCTGCGTCTTGGCTTCGCTCGGCGGATTGCTGCTCATTCAACTCTTTCTTTGTGCGCAAGACAGTGACGACACCGTCAAAAAATTGATTCTGCGACATTAATTATATATCCACAAAGCAAAGAGTAACAATCGGATAATGCCCGTTGTTACAACTGGTCACTGATAAGAGTTACTGACTATCTACCGGCAGATAAACTCGACAATCTGCTGGATTCGGCCGTCCTGGGATTGACTGTACATCGTGCATTCCGTGGCGCCTTCGTCCACCTTCCGAAACAGCTTGAGCGTGGCCCCGGATCCCCGTGCGCCATGCCGAAAGCCAAAAAGCCAAATGCGAAGACTGGGCAGGTATGGACTCTCATCGTTCGATCACGAAAAACGCCAGCGCATTGTCGCTAAGATGCCTGAATGATCCATCTGAATTGTATTGCTGGCGCGGTGGAGGAATCCGAATCAATCGGGCCGAAATGACACCTTTTTCCTTCCATTGATCGACGACCCAAATCCCACCCGGCATTACCTTCAACACCAAAGCGGCATGGTTGCCGGGGCTGAGCCCAGGATGTTTTCCATCAACAAAAGTGGCGATAGCAGTGCCCCGTGCGATGGAATAAGTATGCCGCTTTAAGGTTGGCAGGAGTTTAACTACTTACGCTCCAGTCACCCGACTTGCCGCCGTGCTTCTCGGTGACGCGAATGTTGGACATGACCATGCCCCGATCGACGGCCTTGCACATGTCGTACACCGTCAGCAGGCCAATCTGGACAGCGGTGAGTGCTTCCATCTCCACCCCGGTCTTGCCGTAGGTTTCCACCTGCGCCTTGCAGTGGACCGAGGAATTTGCCACGTCGGTTTCGAAATCCACCGCCACGCGGGTCAGCGCCAGGGGATGGCATAGCGGCACCAGATCGGCGGTGCGCTTGGAGGCCATGATGGCGGCAATGCGGGCGATGCCGAGCACGTCGCCCTTCTTGGCCGTGCCGTTCATGATGATAACCAACGTTTCCGGTTTCATGCGGATCGAGCCGGTGGCGAGGGCGATGCGGTGGGTTTCCGCCTTCGCGCCGACGTCCACCATGTGGGCTTGGCCGGTGGCGTCGAAGTGGGTCAGGTGTTCGGTGGTCATGGTTGCAGCGTAAAATGATTCATAATGTGGCACTCAGTGTCAGCGCCCAAGTTGCGGGTATCATATCACCGTGAAACCAAAACGTTCCTCTTACTCCCTCCGCCTGCGCGCGGTCGCCGCGGCCCTGCTGGTCACCATGCCGATGGCCATGGCGCAGCCCGCGCTTGCCCCGGCCAAGATTCCGAACCTGCCCGCGCTGGGCGGGACCGAAAGCCAGGATCTGTCGCCGCTGATGGAGCGCAAGATCGGCGAGGAGATCATGCGCGACATCCGCCGCGACCGCGATTACCTCGACGACGGCCCCATCCTGGAGTACATGAACAACTTCGGTAACGTGCTGGTCGATGCCCGGCCGGGCGCGCGCGGTGAGGCCAAGTACGATTACTTCTTTTTCGTGGTGCGCGATCCGCAGCTGAACGCGTTTGCGCTGCCGGGCGGTTTCATCGCGGTGCACTCGGCGCTGCTGCTGGCCGCGCAGAACGAGTCCGAGCTGGCCTCGGTGCTGGGCCACGAGATCGGCCACGTGGTGCAGCGTCACATTGCCCGCTCCATCGGCCAGCAGAAGCAGGACGCGCTGATCCCGCTGGCGGCGATGATCCTGGCGGCGCTGGCCTCGCGCCAGGGCGGCGATGCGGCGATGGGCGTGTTCCTCGGCGGCCAGGGCCTGACCATCCAGCGGCAGCTGAACTTCGGCCGCGATGCCGAGCGTGAAGCCGACCGCATTGGCTTCCAGATCATGGGCGAGGCCGGCTTCGATACGTCCGGCATGGTGGCTTTCTTCCAGCAGATGCAGAATGCCACCCGTGCCTACAGCGACCTGGTGCCGGCCTGGCTGCTGACCCACCCGCTGACCACCGAGCGGATCGCCGACATCCAGGCGCGTATCCGCGAGGCGCCGTACAAGCAGCGTCAGGACAGCCTCGATTTCTTCCTGGTCCGTTCGCGCGCGCGCGTGCTGCAGGATCAGACTTCCAGCGGCTACAACGAGGCCAAGCTGTTCTTCCAGTCGCAGATGCAGCAGGATAGCTGGCAGCAGAAGGCGGCCGGCCAGTACGGCATGGCGTTCCTCAGCATGAAGCAGGGCGACGCGGTCGCCGCGCAAAGCTGGCTGGACAAGGCGCTGGCCACGGTCAACGCGCCGCCGCCGTCGGGTGTGTTCGGCGCGTCGCCGCGCAGCAAGGCGGAGACGATTTTTGCCGCCACGTCGATCGAGATCAAGCTGGCGCAGCCGGACAACAAGGAAATGCTGGCCAAGGCCGCGCAGGAGGCGGCAGCGGCGCACCTGAAATACCCGCTGTCGCGCGGCATCGCGCATCAGTACGGCGAGGCGATGCTGGCGGCCGGCAAGCTGGATGAAGCGGCCAATTATCTGCGCGATCAGGCGCAGCTGTACCGCGAGGATATCGAGGTCTACGATCTGCTGGCCCAGGTCTACGCCAAGCAGGGCAAGCTGGCGCTGCAGCATATCGCGCTGGCCGAGTCGTACAATCTGCAGGGCGGCCTGATGGCGGCGCTTGACCAGCTGACGTATGCGCGCAAGGCGCCGGACGCCTCGTTCTATGACCAGTCGCTGATCGATGCGCGCGAACGCGAGTGGCAGGCACGCCGCCGCGAAGAGATGGGCGACAAGGGCAAGAAGGATATGGCGGACTCGCGCCCGGCGTTCAAGGCCGAGTTCAAGTCGGGCTCGGAGAACAAGGGCATGAGCGGCAATCCCTTCGACCGCTACAACGACATGTTCAACCAGTCCACCAATCCCTTCGACCGCCTGCGCAAGCAGAGCGACGGCGACATCACGTCGCCGGGGCTGATGGTACGCTGACGTAGCCGTAACGCGCCGCCAGATCGCCGGCCGCGAGGCGCTGCACGCGCACGCCATTCAGGCTCAAGCCGGCCGATGCGCTGCCTGCCATAAATTCCAGCAAGGCTTCGTCGGCCACCGGCGCGCCGTGCTGCTGCAGCTGCGGCAGCACGGCGGCGAAATCGCGGTCATCGAGCTGCGCCACCACGCCGCCACTGCGCAGCACCAGCGCGCCGGCATCGGTCAGTACAACTTCTTCGATGGTGCCCAGTGGCGCGCCCGTGTGCAATAGCCAGCCGGCGGACGGGTCGGTGCGCACGATGTACGGGGTCGCTTCCAGCTGCACATAGACGCGCTGCGGGCCGTTCTGGAAATACCAGCAGCCGCGCTCGTCGGCCGCGTAGTTGCGGGTGATGAAGGCCACCAGCGCCGCGTTGCTCAGCTTGTCTCCGGGCAGGTTGAAATGCTGGGCGCGCTCGTCACGCATGCGCCAGTTGCCGCGTGCATCGAGCGCCAGCCAGCCGTAGCAGTGCGGCACGTTGGGCCATTTGGCCAAAGCCTGTTTGACGATGTCATCCATGTTGTTCGAGAAAGTGGATCAGCCTGGTTGGCAGCCAGTCGAGGCGGCCGGGCGGGCCGCCCACCGCGAAGCCGACGTGGCCGCCATGCTCAGGATAATCCAGCACCACGCGCGATGACGCACGTTGCGGCAAATGGCGGCCCGGCAGGAAAGGATCGTTGCGGGCATTCAGCACCAGCGTCGGCACGGTGATGTCGTTCAGCACGTGCTTGGCGCTGGCGCGGTCCCAGTAATCGTCGGTATCGCGGAAGCCGTGCAGCGGCGCCGTCACCACGTTGTCGAAGGCATACAGGTCGCGCGCCGCGTGCAGCGCGTCGACGTCGAACAGGCCGGGGAATTGCTGTAGTTTGGCTACGCACTTGGGCTTCAGCGTCTGCAGGAACATGCGCGTGTAGACCATGTTGAAGCCGCTCGACAGCGAGATACCGCCTTGCGCCAGGTCCAGCGGCGCCGACACCGAGCAGGCGGCGTCGACGAAATCGGCCTGGTGTTGCGCTTCACCGAGCCAGCGCAGCAGCGCGTTGCCGCCCAGCGAGACGCCGGCCGCGTAAAACTTGCCGCTGGCGCGGGCCTGCAGCGTGCGGATGATCCAGCCGACTTCTTCGGCGTCGCCGGAATGGTAAAAGCGCGGCGCGCGGTTGGCTTCGCCCGAGCAGCCGCGAAAATGCGGCACGGCGCCGGACCAGCCGCGCTGCCGCACCGCGTGCATCAGCGCCCGCGCGTAATGGCTGTCGGACGAACCTTCCAGACCGTGGAACAGCACCACGAACGGCTGGCCCGGCTGACCGTCGACGAAATCGACATCGATGAAATCGCCGTCCGGCGTGTCCCAGCGTTCGCGCCGGAACCGCACCGCCGGCTTGCGGATCGCCAGCGCCGGATAAATGGTCTGCAGATGACCGCTGGGCAGCCAGAAGGGCGCGGTGTACTTCACGGCGAACGATCAATGCAGGACTTGCGCGTTCGGGTCGATCGGCGCCGGTCCCGGCGCGATCGAGACGTGATGCAGCACCATGCGCCAGCCCTTGGGCGTCTTCGCATACACATTGGTGGCGACCAGGTGCGCCGGCTCGCCGCTGGTGGCGGTGGTGCCTTCGACCACCGTGTGGACCGAGCTCATCAAGGTATGGGTTTCGTGCAAGTGCGACGGCAGGATGTGCAGGCCGCCATGTTCGAGGATGGCGGCCCACGAGGTACGGATCGCCGCGTGGCCGATCAGGCGCGTGCCGCCCGGATGCACGCAGACGATCTCGTCGTCATCCGCCCACAGGGCCATCAGCGCATCCAGGTCGGCGCGGTTGAGCGCGTCGTAGAAAGCCGCCTCGGTGTCAGCGGCGCTACCGTTTAACTGCTTCTTTTTGGTCGGCATGAGGGCTCCGGCAGGCGCTGAACGGCATGCTTAATGGTGGCCGACCACGGTGCCCGGCTTCAGGCGATAGGCGGTGCCGCAGTATGGGCACTTGGCCACGCCGTCATGGTTGAATTCCAGGAACACGCGCGGATGCGAGGACCACAGCGGCATGGCTGGGTTCGGGCAGTGGGCTGGCAGATCCTTACCGTCGAGTTCAACTGCGTTGGTGGCGGACGTGGTGGCGTTGCTCATTTCTTGTGCTCCGGGTGGCTGAGAGAAAACCACGATTTTAACGGATTCGCGCATGGAGCAAAAATCGTCGGTAAAATACCACTTCTGCAACCCCGCTCCAGCCATCCGTGTGGCAGGAAAGCCACAGCCCATCCCATGACTGAAACGAGCAGCACCGCGCCGGCGCCGGACGTCGTAGACTTCGCGGCCCACCACGAACCGTCCTGGCGCGAAGGCGTGAAAACCGGCCTGCCGTCGCTGTTCGGCATTGGCGCCTGGGGACTGGTGGTCGGCATCGCCATGATCAAGTCCGGGCTGACCATTCCGCAGGCGCTGGGCATGACGCTGACGGTATTCGCCGGTTCGGCCCAGCTGGCGGCGCTGCCGCTGATCGCCGCCAAGGCGCCGATCTGGGTGATTTTCGCCACCGCGCTGGTGGTCAATTTGCGGTTCGTGATCTTTTCCGCGCTGCTGGCGCCGCATTTTTCCCACTTGCCGTGGCGCCAGCGCCTGGCGCTGGGTTATGTGGCCGGCGACCTGACCGTCGCGCTGTTCCTGCAAAAATATCCGTCGGAAACTCCAGAGGTCGGCAAACTGTCGTATCTGAAGGGGCTGTTGTACCCGAACTGGGCCTCCTGGCAGATCGGGTCGATCGCCGGCATCTTCGTCGGCAGCGCCGTGCCGCCGGAATGGGGGCTGGGCTTTGCCGGCACCCTGGCCATCATTTGCGTGATGATCCCGCTGATGGTGGGGCGGCCGGCCCTGTGCGGCGTGCTGGTGGCGGGCGCGGTGTCGGTGCTGGCGCATGCATTGCCGTACAAGCTGGGCCTGTTGGCGGCGGTGCTGGTCGGCATGATCACCGCCATGGTGATCGAGGAAACGTCGGAAAAGTGGAGGAGCAAACGTGGCTGACTGGGAAATCTGGCTGGTGATCCTGGTGCTGGCGCTGGCCACCGCCTGCACGCGCAGCGCGTTCTGGCTGATCGGCCACCACATCACCATCCCCAAGCGCGTGCAGGAAATGCTGCGTTACGCGCCGGCCTGCGCCCTGGCCGCCATCATCGCCCCGGACCTGATCCTGGCGGCCGATGGCCAGGCGGTGCTGGATGTGAGCAATCTCAAACTGGTGTCCGGTATTGTTGCTACGATCTACTATTTGCTGCGCCGCAACATGCTGGAAACCATCATATTCGGCATGGCTTTCTTCACGGCATTGAGGCTGATTCCTGTAATTTAATAACAGATAAATCACATTGCAGTTGCGGTAAAATAGCGCTCTTCCAACAACTAGACCTTGGGTAGCCATGTCCGCTGTTCTGAACTTCATCCGTCTGCAAGACCTCATCGATCAAAACGCCGTGCAGGGCAAGCGCGTTTTCATCCGCGCCGACCTGAACGTGCCGCAGGACGATGCCGGCAATATCACCGAAGATACCCGCATCCGCGCCTCCGTTCCGGCGATCAAGGCGGCGGTGGCTGCCGGCGCCAAGGTCATGGTCACGTCCCACCTGGGCCGTCCGACCGAAGGCGAGTTCAAGCCGGAAGACAGCCTGGCGCCGGTCGCCAAGCGCCTGTCGGAACTGCTGGGCCAGCCGGTTGAGCTGAAGCAGAACTGGGTTGACGGCGCCGGCCTGGAACAGCTGCAGAACGGCCAGGTGGTACTGCTGGAAAACGTCCGCGTCAACAAGGGCGAAAAGAAGAACAGTGACGAACTGGCGCAGAAAATGGCCAAACTGTGCGACATCTACGTCAATGACGCTTTCGGCACCGCGCATCGCGCGGAAGCCTCGACGCACGGCATCGCCAAGTTCGCGCCGGTCGCCGCCGCCGGCCCGCTGCTGGCCGCCGAGCTGGACGCGCTGGGCAAGGCGCTGGGCGCCCCGGCCCGTCCGTTGCTGGCCATCGTCGCCGGCTCCAAGGTGTCGACCAAGCTGTCGATCCTGGAATCGCTGGCCGACAAGGTGGATAACCTGATCGTCGGCGGCGGCATCGCCAACACCTTCATGCTGGCTGCCGGCTTGAAGATCGGCAAGTCGCTGGCCGAGCCTGATCTGATCGGCGCCGCCAAGACCATCATCGACAAAATGGCCAAGCGCGGCGCGCAGGTGCCGATCCCCGTCGATGTGGTGTGTGCGAAAGAATTCTCGGCCACCGCCGCCGCGACCATCAAGGACGTCAAGGATGTCGCCGATGACGACATGATCCTGGATATCGGCCCGCAAACCGCCGCCCAGCTGGCTGAGCAGATCGGCGCCGCCGGCACCATCGTCTGGAACGGCCCGGTGGGCGTGTTCGAATTCGACCAGTTTGCCGAAGGCACCAGGACGCTGGCGCTGGCGATCGCCAAGTCGCCGGCATTCTCGATCGCCGGCGGCGGCGACACGCTGGCGGCCATTGCGAAATACCACATCGGCGACCAGGTCGGCTACATCTCGACCGGCGGCGGTGCGTTCCTGGAGTTCCTGGAAGGTAAAACCCTGCCGGCGGTGGAAATTCTGGCCCAGCGCGCAGCCAAGTAAAACGCAGTAAATAGCACGGTCGTGCTTTGTAGCAAATTAACAGTAGAATCCAGGTATTGCCCGGGAAGGGCATTGAATTTGTAGCAAAGCTACAGATTTGATGTCTGAACCATAACAAAAAGCAGCTTTCCTGGTTTCCGCCGCGGTGCGGAGACTGTTCGCATGACCCAACGCTAAGGAATCCTATGTCTCGTAGCACCAAAATTGTCGCAACGATTGGCCCAGCCTCCACCGACTTCAACGTCCTGGTCAAAATGATCCGTGGGGGCGTCGATGTCGTGCGCCTGAATTTCTCGCATGGCAAGGCCCAGGATCACATCGACCGCGCGCGCCTGGTGCGCGAAGCCGCCGCCGAGTGCGGCCGCGAAGTGGCGATCATGGCCGACATGCAGGGGCCGAAAATCCGCGTGGGCAAATTTGAAGGCGGCAAGATCGAGCTGGCCAAGGGCGACAAGTTCATCCTCGACGCCAAGTGGGGCGAGAACGGCGAGCTGGGCAACCAGGAGCGCGTCGGCCTCGACTACAAGGCGCTGCCGCAGGACGTGCGTCCGGACGACCAGCTGTTGCTGAACGACGGCCTGATCGTGCTGGTGGTGGAAAAGGTCATCGGCAGCGAGATTTACACGGTGGTGAAAATCGGCGGCGAACTGTCCAACAACAAGGGCATCAACCGCCTGGGCGGCGGCCTGACCGCGCCGGCGCTGACCGCCAAGGACATGGAAGACATCAAGACGGCGATGAGTTTCCAGGCCGATTACCTGGCGATCTCGTTCCCGAAAAGCGCCACCGACATGGAAATGGCGCGCCAGCTGGCCAACATCGCCGGCGAGGCCTTTGGCCACAAGCCGATGATGATCGCCAAGATCGAGCGCGCCGAAGCGATCCCGCTGCTGCAGGAAATCCTCGACGCCTCGGACGGCATCATGGTGGCGCGCGGCGACCTGGCGGTGGAAGTGGGCAACGCGGCCGTGCCGGCGTTGCAGAAGCGCATGATCCGCATGGCGCGCGAGTCGAACAAGCTGGCGATCACCGCGACCCAGATGATGGAGTCGATGATCTTCAACGCCGTGCCGACCCGCGCCGAAGTGTCGGACGTGGCCAACGCCGTGCTGGACGGCACCGACGCCGTGATGACCTCGGCGGAAACCGCCTCGGGCCGCCATCCGATCGAAACCGTGGAAATGATGGCCGCCATCTGCGTGGAAGCCGAGCAGTCCGAGTACAACAAGCTGGACGCCGACTTCCTCAACGCGACCTTCACCCGCATCGACCAGTCGATCGCCTACGGCGCGCTGTTCACCGCGCACCACCTGGCGGTGAAAGCCATCGTGGCGCTGACCGAATCGGGTTCGACCGCGCTGTGGATGAGCCGTCACAATATCGACACGCCGATTTACGCGCTGACGCCATCGACCACCACGCTGCGCAAGATGGCGCTGTACCGCAACGTCAAGGCCTACAATCTGCAACAGCAGGGCAGCAGCGCGGTCGTGCTGAAGCAGGCCGAGGAGCTGCTGGTCGAACATGGCGTGGTCAAGAAGGGCGATATGATCGTCGTCACCTGGGGCACCCCGATGGGCCAGGCCGGCGGCACCAACGCGCTGAAGATCGTCCGCGTCGGCGAATTTAGTTAAGTCAGTCCGGTCGAGCGCTGCGCCCGGGGAGGGCGTGGCAATGCTCCCGGCAACCGGTTTTTTATTGTTTGGAGTATTACCATGTCCCTCGTATCCATGCGTCAACTGCTGGACCATGCCGCTGAAAACGGCTATGGCATCCCCGCTTTCAACGTCAACAATCTGGAACAAGTGCAGGCCATCATGGCCGCCGCCGATGCGCTGAACGCACCGGTGATCATGCAGGCTTCGGCCGGCGCCCGCAAATACGCCGGCGAAGCCTTCCTGCGTCACCTGATCGACGCCGCCATCGAAGCCTATCCGCACATCCCGGTGGTCATGCACCAGGACCACGGCCAGTCGCCGGCGGTGTGCATGGCCGCGATCCGCTCGGGCTTCAGCTCGGTGATGATGGACGGTTCGCTGGAAGCCGACGGCAAATCGGTCGCTTCCTACGAATACAACGTTGAAGTGTCGCGCGAAGTGGTCAAGTTCTCGCACGCCATCGGCGTCACGGTGGAAGCCGAACTGGGCGTGCTCGGTTCGCTGGAAACCATGAAGGGCGACAAGGAAGACGGCCACGGCGCCGACGGCACCATGACCCGCGAACAGCTGCTGACCGACGTGGCCCAGGCCGCCGACTTCGTGCAAAAGACCCAGTGCGACGCGCTGGCGATCGCCATCGGCACCTCGCACGGCGCCTACAAGTTCACCCGCAAGCCGACCGGCGACATCCTGGCCATCGACCGCATCAAGGAAATCCACGCGCGCATCCCCAACACCCACCTGGTGATGCACGGCTCGTCGTCGGTGCCGCAGGAACTGCTGGCCATCATCCGCGAATTCGGCGGCGACATGAAGGAAACCTACGGCGTGCCGGTGGAGGAGATCCAGGAAGGCATCCGTCACGGCGTGCGCAAGATTAACATCGATACCGATATCCGCCTGGCGATGACCGCCGCCGTGCGCAAGTTCATGTTCCAGAACCCATCCAAGTTCGACCCGCGCGACTTCCTCAAGCCAGCCCGCGCCGCCGCGGAAGAGGTGGTGCGCGCCCGCTTCCAGGCGTTCGGCTGTGAAGGCCAGGCTTCGAAAATCAAGCCAATTCCACTGGAAAAGATGGCGGAACGCTACAAGGCCGGCGAACTGGCCCAGATTGTGAAGTAAAATTCTGTCTTGGAACGGCTTGGTCCTTTCGGATCAAGCCGACTCTTTCGACCGGCGATCGAGGTTTCCTCTCCGCCGGTTTTTGCTTTTTCATTACATTCCCTGCTATGAACAGCCTCTACCAGTCTTCCATCAAGTCCCTGCCACTCCTCGGCCACGGCAAAGTCCGCGACAACTACGCAGTTGGCGACGACAAAATCCTGATCGTCACCACCGACCGCCTGTCGGCCTTCGATGTTGTCATGAATGAACCGATTCCCGGCAAGGGCATGGTGCTGAACCAGATGACCGACTTCTGGTTCGAGAAGCTGGGCCACATCGTGCCCAACCACCTGACCGGCGTGGCGCCGGAATCGGTGGTGGCGCCGGACGAGGTGGAGCAGGTCAAGGGCCGCGCGGTGGTCGCCAAGCGCCTGAAGCCGATTCTGGTGGAAGCGGTGGTGCGCGGCTACATCATCGGTTCGGGCTGGAAGGATTACCAGGCCACCGGGGCGGTCTGCGGCATCCAGCTGCCGGCCGGCCTGAAGCAGGCCGAGAAGCTGCCGCAGCCGATCTTCACGCCGGCCGCCAAGGCCGACATCGGCGAGCATGACGAGAACATCAGCTTCGCGGAGATGGAACAGCGCATCGGCGCCGAACTGGCCGCCAAAATGCGCGATGTCGCCATCAAACTGTACACCGAAGCGTCGGAATACGCGGCCTCGCGCGGCATCATCATTGCCGACACCAAGTTCGAATTCGGCCTGGACGACAACGGCGTGATGCACCTGATGGATGAAGTGCTGACCGCCGACTCGTCGCGCTTCTGGCCGGCCGATTCGTATGCCACCGGCATCTCGCCGCCATCGTTCGACAAGCAGTTCGTGCGCGATTACCTGGAAACCCTGACCGACTGGGGCAAGACCGCCCCGGCGCCGGCGCTGCCGGCCGACGTGATCGAAAAAACCCAGGCCAAGTATTTCGAAGCCATCGAACGCCTGACCGGCGCAAAGCTGAAGGCCTGAGCGATGAGCGATCAACACAAGCCACTGGTCGGCGTCATCATGGGCTCGTCCTCGGACTGGGACGTGATGCAGAACGCGGTCAACATCCTCAAGCAGTTCGGCGTGCCGTTCGAGGCGCAGGTGATTTCGGCGCACCGCATGCCCGATGAGATGTACGCCTACGCCAGGAGCGCCCGCGCGCGCGGCCTGCGCGCCATCATCGCCGGCGCGGGCGGCGCGGCCCACCTGCCGGGCATGGTCGCGGCCATGACCATCGTGCCGGTGCTGGGCGTGCCGGTGCCGTCCAAATATCTGCGCGGCGAAGATTCCATGCTGTCCATCCTGCAGATGCCCAAGGGCGTGCCGGTTTCGACCTTCGCCATCGGTGAAGCGGGCGCGGCCAACGCGGCGCTGACCGCGGTGGCCATGATCGCGTCCACCGACCAGGCGCTGGCAGAAAAACTGGAAGCCTTCCGCGTGTCGCAAACCGAGGCCGCCAAGGCCATGAAACTGCCGCTTGAATGACGATGAGTGATACGAAGCTGAAACCCATCCTGCCGCAAGCGCATCCGCCAGCCTGGCTGGGCGTGATGGGCGGCGGCCAGCTGGGCCGCATGTTTGCCCAGGCCGCGCAGGCCATGGGTTACCAGGTCGCCGTGCTGGAACCAGCCGACGCCTGCCCGGCCGGGCAGGTCGCGCAGCGTCTGGTCAATGCCGGCTACGGCGATGCCGCCGGCTTGGACGCGCTGGCTGCACAGTGCGCCGCCGTCACCACCGAGTTCGAGAACGTTCCGGCCGACAGCCTGTCGCGCCTGGCGCAATCGGTGTTCGTGGCGCCGAACGCGCATGGCGTGTCGGTGGCGCAGGACCGGATTGCCGAGAAGCGTTTCTTTGTCGATTGTGCGCCGAAGTCGGGCGTGATGCCGGCGCCGCACAAGGTGATCGCCACCCAGGCCGATATCGACGCCATCGATGACGATCTGTTGCCCGGCATTTTGAAAACCGTGCGCATGGGCTACGACGGCAAAGGCCAGGTCCGCGTCAAGTCGCGCGACGAGGTACGCGCCGCATTCGAATCCATGGGCCAGGTCACTTGCCTGCTGGAGAAGATGCTGCCGCTGGCCTACGAAGTGTCGGTGCTGACGGCGCGCGGTCACGACGGCGAATCGGTGGTCTATCCGATCGCGGAAAATGTCCACCGCGACGGCATCCTGTTCACCACCACCGTGCCCGGTCCGAACGTGTCGGCCGACAGTGCGCTGCAGGCGCAGCAGGCGGCGCAGGCCATCGTGGCCGAGCTCGGCTATGTCGGCGTGCTGTGCATCGAATTCTTCGTGCTGACCGACGGTGCGCTGGTGGTCAACGAGATGGCGCCGCGGCCGCACAACAGCGGCCACTACACCATCGACGCCTGCGTCACCAGCCAGTTCGCGCAACAGGTGCGCGCCATGGCGCGGCTGCCGCTGGGCGACGTGCGCCAGCATTCGCCGGCGGTGATGCTGAACCTCCTCGGCGACGTCTGGTTCGAAGGCGACAGCGACACGCCGCGCGAGCCGGTCTGGAACGAGATCCTGGCCCTGCCGGGCGCCAACCTGCACCTGTACGGCAAGGACGATCCGCGCCGCGCGCGCAAGATGGGGCACCTGACCTTCATCGCGCCGACGCTGCAACAGGCGCAGGAGCAGCTGAAGGCCGCCTGCGCCATCCTGGCGATCGACTACGAGGCGGCGCCGTGAAGCACGTCGCCGTCCCTGTCGCCGACCAGGCGGCCATCGCGGAAGCGGCGGCCGTGCTGGAGGAGGGCGGCCTGGTCGCCTTCCCGACCGAGACCGTCTACGGCCTGGGCGCCGACGCGGAAAATCCGGACGCCGTGGCGCGCATTTACGAAGCCAAGGGCCGGCCGCACGATCACCCGGTGATCGTGCACGTCGCGCCCGGCGCCGACCTCGATTACTGGACCACCGACGTGCCCCGGCAGGCGCGCCAATTGGTGCAGGCCTTCTGGCCCGGTCCGCTGACCCTGATCCTCAAGCGCCATCCGCAGATACCCGATGCGGTCTCGGCCGGGCAGGACACGGTGGGCATCCGCTGCCCGTCGCATCCGGTCGCCGTCGCCCTGCTGCAAGCCTTCAAGGGCGGCAAGGGCGGGGTGGCGGCACCGTCGGCCAACAAGTTCGGCAACGTCAGCCCGACCACGGCCCGCCACGTGCGCGACGAGTTCGGTCTCGATGCCCACGATGATGGCGACCTCAACGGCGAAGACGCCTGCTCGGCCGCGCCGCTGAGCGTGGTGCTGGAGGGCGGCTCGAGCGAGGTCGGCATCGAATCGACCATCGTCGACATGTCGCGCCTGGCCACCCACGGCCCGGTGCTGCTGCGTCCGGGCCACATCAGCGCGCAGCAGATCGCCGACGTGATCGGCATGACCCCGGCCGCGCCCGACCAGGCCGCGCCGCGCGCCTCCGGCACGCTGGAATCGCATTACGCGCCACGCACCCCGGTGACCATGCTGGACGCCGCCGCGCTGCGCACCACGCTGGGCGACCTGCACCTGAAAGGCGTGAAAGTCGCGCTGATCACGCATACCCTGCCGCCGCTGGTGTCGGCCCAGCGCCGCCTGCCGGACGCGCCGGCCGGCTATGCCTACGGCCTGTATGCCGCGCTGCGCGACATGGACCAGACCGGTTCCGACCTGATCCTGGTGGAAACCCCGCCGCCGGATGATGCCTGGCTGGGTGTCAACGACCGTCTGCGCCGCTCCGTGTTCGGTTCGGCCGGCGTGATCGACGCCATGCTGCAAAAATAAGCGCCGATTCTTGCTTCGCGCGGGGTCGTCCACGCCGGGACAGCCTGCTAAGATGGCCGCGTTGCCGGCCGAATCTCTCGCCCGGCCGTCTGGCAAGGATGAGATGATGCGTGAGGTACGCTGGGCTTGGATGGTTCCTTTGGCTGCACTGCTGGCTTCCTGCGGCGGTGGCGGCGGCAGCGCCGGCAATACCGCCGGCAGTGTGGTGGTGACGCCGCCGACGGCGCCGGTGACTTCACTGCGCGGCCAGGTGATCGGCAGCGCCACACTGGTGCCGACCACCATCGCCGGTGTTGCCGCCACCACCATCTCGCCGGCCGCGCTGAAAACCGCGCTCGACACCTCCAGCACGCTGGGCAGCACCGTTACCGGCACGCCGACCTGCGCCGTCACGGTCTACACGGTCAAGTATCACACCATCGATGGCGCTGGCAACGATACGCCGGCCAACGCCGCCATCTATGCGCCGTCGGGCAGCTATGCGGGCTGCCAGGGCGGCCGCCCGGTGCTGCTGTACGCGCACGGCACCTCGGTGCTGAAGAGTACCGACATGGCCGACCTCAACGCCACCGAGCCGCTGCTGATCGCCGGCATGTTCGCGGCCCAGGGCTACATCGTGGTGGCGCCCAATTACGTCGGCTATGCCGGCTCCACTGCCGGCTATCACCCGTATCTGGATGCGGCGCAGCAGTCGGCCGACATGATCGACGCGCTGCGCGCCGCGCGCAGCGTGTTCGCCAGCATCAACGTGGGCACCTCCAGCCGCCTGCTGGTGACCGGCTACTCGCAGGGCGGCTACGTGGCGCTGGCCACCCAGCGCGCCATGCAGACCACGCTGGCCAGCGAGTTCAACCTGACCGCGGCGGCGCCGATGTCCGGTCCGTATGCGCTGCTGCAATTCGGCGACACCATCTTCAACGGCGCGCCGACCACCGGCTCGGCCGGCTTCATCCCGCTGATCATCAATGCCGCACAGCGCGCCGGCGCCGGCATCTACACCAGCACCAGCGACGTCTACGAGGCCAGGTACGCCAGCGGCATCGACACGCTGCTGCCCGGCACGCAGGGGCTGGGCGATCTGGTAACGGCCGGCAAATTGCCGAACGACGTGCTGTTTGCCTCGGATTCGCTGCCGCAGGCGGCGGGCTACGGCAGCTTTTTCGGCCCCGACCACCTGATCAAGACCAGCTACCGCGACGCCTATCTGGCCGACCTCAAGGCCAATCCCTGCAACGGCAGCAGCGGCGCGCCGCTCAACTGCAGCCCGGCCCAGCCGCTGCGCAAGTGGCTGCTGAAGAACGATCTGCGCACCTATGTCCCCAATGTGCCGACCTTCTTGTGCGGCGGTGACGCCGATCCGCTGGTGCCGTTTGTGAACACGGTGTCCACCGCCGCCTATTTCCGCTCACAAAACACCGCCGGCCTGCAGCTGACCGTGCTGAACGTTGACGACAACTCGCTGCTGGCGCCGTATGCCACCACGCGCGCCGAATTCGCCGCCGCCAAGGAAGCGCTGCGGCAATACACCCTGCGGCAGACCGGCAGCGCCGCCGCCGCCGACGCGGCCGTGAAGGATGCCTACCACGCCGGCCTGGTGGCGCCGTTCTGCCTGCGCGAAGCGCGCAATTACCTCGATTCTGCACCAACGCGGTGAGTTTCCTTTGATGCAAATCAATAGTCACCGAGCAAGCGTTCTTTTTTTTAAACACCCCTGTCGATTTTAGGGGTGTTCCTCTATACAAGCGTACCCAACGCTGGCATATTAGTTGTATTGCGAATAGCACGGCCGTTCGCATAACATGACAAAAAGATATTTGAGGAGACAACATGCGTCACACCAAACTTGCCCTGGCTGCAATGGCTCTGGCCGTCCTTGCGGGCTGCGGCGGCGGCAGCGATCCGGCCCCGGGCGATCAAACCACCAAAGTCAAATATGCGTCGCAGGTATCGTTCGGCGATTCCCTGTCCGACGTCGGCACCTATGCGGTCGGCACGGTGGCTGCGCTGAAGGGCGGCAAGTTCACCATCAACGGCGACAACACCGCCATCAGCTCGACCCTGACCGGCAAGAACTGGACCGAACTGGTCGCCGCCCAGATCGGCGTGGCGGCCCCCTGCGCGGCCGTCACCGGCCTCGATGGCGATGCCAGCAAAGGCTTCTCGGTTCCGGCCACCGCCCACGCCGGCTGCTACGGCTATGCCCAGGGCGGCGCCCGCGTAACCAATCCGGTCGGCCCGAACAACAAACTGACCGGCAGCGCGCTGGGCGCGCTGACCTATCCGGTCGCCACCCAGATCGCCAACCACCTGAAAGCGGTCGGCGGCAAATTCAAGGGCGATGAACTGGTGCTGGTCATGGCCGGCGGCAACGACGCGCTGTTCCAGCTGGGCGCGCTGAGCACGGCCGCCACCGCGGCCGGCACCGCGGCCGGCAACACCGCCTATGTCACCAGCCTGGTCGGCCAACTGGCCGCCGGCGCCACCGATCCGAAGACCGCGGCGCAAGCGATCGGCCTGGCGGCGCAAACCGCCGCCGCGCAGCCTGGTGCGACCCAGACCACCATCACCCAGGCCGCCATTGGCGCCGCCGCGGTCCAGCCAGGTAACTCGTCGGTCGCCTCGCCGGCGGTGTACGGCCCGATGGTGACCAAGGCCACCGCCGACGCCACCGCCGCCGGCCAGAAGGCCGGCACCGACTACGCCACCGCCCACGGTCCGGAACTGGTCGCTGCCATGGGCCAGGCCGGCACCGAACTGGTGGCGCTGGTAAAGAATCAGCTGATCGCCAACGGTGCCAATTATGTGGTGGTCAACAACCTGCCTGACGTCGCCACCACGCCGGCCGGCCGCGCCAAGGATGCCGCCACCCAGGCGCTGATCAACGCCATGGTGTCCGCCTTCAACACCGCGCTCAGCAGCGGCCTCGGCAGCGAAGCCAAGGTGCTGCTGGTCGACGTGTTTGCCGTCAGCCACGACCAGGCCACCAATCCCGGCCCGTACGGTCTGACCAACGTCTCGGAAACCGCCTGCGACCTGTCGACTGCCAAGAATCCGCTGGGCAGCTCGCTGACCTGCAACGGCGGCAACCTGAAGTCGGGCGACGTGAGCCACTACTCCTTCGCTGACGATGTGCATCCAACCCCGTTCAACAATCTGCTGCTGGCGCGTTACGTGGCCGAGAAGATGGTGGTCAAGGGCTGGCTGTAATCACAAAGATCAGGAGACGATATGAAGAACACGGTAAAACTGCTGGCGCTGGCCGCCGCGATGACGGTAGCCTCGGCCGCTTCGGCGCAACAGGAACAGGGCACCTGGCTGGGCACCCTGGGCGTGAACAAGATCACGCCGAAAGTCGAGTCGGGCGATGTCTCGGCGCCGGCGCTGCCCGGCACCAAGACCGACGTGGAGTCGGACACCAAGCCGCGCTTCACGATAGGCTACATGCTGCGCGATAACATCTCGGTGGAGCTGGATCTGGGTCTGCCATACAAGCACGACCTGCTGGGCGCCGGCGCGATCCAGGGCACCGGCAAGCTGGCGACGGCGGAAGTGCTGCCGCCGACCGCCTTTATCCAGTACCGCTTCCTGCCGGCCAACGCGACCTTCCGTCCGTACGTCGGCCTGGGCGTGACCTACGCGATGTTCCAGAAGGAGCGCGGCTCGGGCCAGCTGACGGCGGTGCTGAACACCGGCGGTCCCGGCTCGACCTTCAAGCTGGACGACAAGTGGGCCGCCAGCTTCCAGATCGGCGCGACCTACAAGATCAATGAAAAGTGGTTTCTGGACGCCTCGGTCATCAAGACCAAGCTGAAGACCACGGCCCATTACTCGACCGGCCAGGTGCAGGATGTGCGGCTGGACCCGCTGGCGGTCAACTTCAGCGTCGGCTACGCCTTCAAGGGCTTCTAGAAGTAAAAACCGCTGCCTCGGCAGCGGTTTTTTTTTGCAGGCTTACTGGAACGCCTGGATGCCGGTCTGGGCCCGGCCCAGGATCAGCGCGTGAATGTCGTGCGTGCCTTCATAGGTGTTCACCACTTCCAGGTTCACCATGTGGCGGATGATGCCGAATTCATCCGAGATGCCGTTCCCGCCCAGCATGTCGCGCGCGGTGCGGGCGATGTCGAGCGATTTGCCGCAGGAATTGCGCTTCATCATCGAGGTGATTTCCACCGCCGCCGTGCCCTCATCCTTCATGCGGCCCAGGCGCAGACAGCCCTGCAGGCCCATGGTGATTTCGGTCTGCATGTCGGCCAGCTTCTTCTGGATCAGCTGGTTGGCGGCCAGCGGACGGCCGAACTGCGAACGGTCGATCACATACTGGCGCGCCGTATGCCAGCACGATTCCGCCGCGCCCAGCGCGCCCCAGGCGATGCCGTAGCGCGCCGAGTTCAGGCAGGTGAACGGCCCCTTCAGGCCGCGCACATCCGGGAAGGCGTTCTCTTCCGGGCAGAACACGTTATCCATGACGATCTCGCCGGTGATCGAGGCGCGCAGGCCGAACTTGCCGTGGATCGCCGGCGCGCTCAGGCCGGCCATGCCCTTTTCCAGCACGAAGCCGCGGATCGCGCCCTCGTCATCCTTGGCCCACACCACGAACACATCGGCCACCGGCGAATTGGTGATCCACATCTTGGCCCCGGTCAGCGCATAGCCGCCCGGCACCTTGCGCGCGCGCGTGACCATCGAGGCCGGATCGGAGCCGTGATTCGGCTCGGTCAGGCCGAAGCAGCCTATCCATTCGCCAGTGGCCAGCTTGGGCAGATATTTCTGTTTCTGCGCCTCGGTGCCGAACTCGTAGATCGGCACCATCACCAGCGACGACTGCACGCTCATCATCGAGCGATAGCCGGAATCGACGCGCTCGACTTCGCGCGCGATCAGGCCGTAGGCGACGTAGTTCAGGCCGGGGCCGCCGTACTGTTCCGGGATGGTCGGCCCCAGCAGGCCGAGCTCGCCCATTTCGCGGAAGATGGTGCTGTCCATCTTTTCGTGGCGGAAGGCTTCGAGGATGCGCGGCTGCAGCTTGTCCTGGCAATAGGCGGCGGCGGCGTCGCGCACCATGCGCTCGTCGTCGGTCAGTTGCTGGTCCAGCAGCAGGGGATCATCCCAGTGGAATTGGGCGCGGGCTTGGCTCATGGATAGTCTCTCGTTATGGTGGTGAATGCTGCCAGCATTCTATGCCTGAGCCCCGGTGCGCGCTTTTCAAATGGCGACACCAATTTCCGTTTTTTACCCCAGGCTGCCGAACTGGCCGCTGTGGAAGATCAGCGGCGGGCACGGCGAAAACTCGCAGAGTTCCACTTCGCCAACAAAAATCACGTGGTCGCCCTCGGGATAGCGGCTGCGGTTGTGGCATTCGAACCAGGCCGAGGCGCCTTTCAGGATGGGCTGGCCGGTGCGCGACAGTTCGTACTCCACGCCTTCCCAGGGATCGATGCCGCGTGTGGCGAAGCGCTTGGCCAGGTGCGCCTGCTGGGCATTGAGCACGTTGATCACATAATGCGAGTTGCCGGTGAAAATCGGCATGCTGTTGGCATTGTTGGACAGGCTCCACAGCACCAGCGGCGGTTCCAGCGAGACGGAATTGAAGGAACTGGCCGTCAGGCCGCGAAACGTGCCGTCGGCCAGACGCGTGGTGATCACGGTCACGCCGGTGGCGAACTGGCCCAGCGCCTGACGGAAATGGGCCGTGTCGAAAGTGCGCTCTGCTGCGCGCGGGGAAGAGGTGTTCATGCAGCCATTATGCCAAAGATCGTCGCGCCATAGCGGATCGCACCGGTTTGGGTTACAGTAAGGCTGTAGGTGAGTCTTCTATACAAGGGGGAGTCATGGCAGGCAATTCGGAAACCGCGATACTCGGCGGCGGCTGCTTCTGGTGCACCGAGGCGGTGTATCTGGAAGTGAAAGGCGTTACGTCGGTGGAGTCCGGCTACACGGGCGGCCAGGCCGAGCATCCCACCTATGAACAGGTGTGCGCCGGCACCACCGGCCACGCGGAAGTGGTGCGGCTGCAATTCGATCCCGACGTGATCAGCTACCGCGACCTGCTGGAAATCTTCTTCACCATTCACGACCCGACCACCCTCAACCGCCAGGGCAACGACGTCGGCACGCAGTACCGCTCGGTGATCTACCACCTGTCGCCGCAGCAGGAGGCGACCGCGCGCCAGGTGATCGCCGAAATGGCCCATGTCTGGGATGCGCCCATCGTCACCGAGCTGGCGCCGGCCCAGACCTTCTACAAGGCCGAGGACTACCACCAGGATTACTTCCGCCAGCACCCCTTGCAGGGCTACTGTGCGTTCGTGGTGGCGCCCAAGGTCGACAAGTTCAGGAAACTGTATGCGCAGCGCTTGAAGTGAACGCCGGCTGCCCCTCCTGGTACATGTAGTTGCGCGACCACGGCAGGCCGCCGGTGCGCTGCCCCGCCTTGCGCGCCACGATCTGGTACAGGCTGATCCAGTCCTGCTCGAAGCCGTAACTGCAGCCGGCCAGGTAGACGTGCCAGATGCGGTAGCGTTTGTCGCCGGCCAGCGCGCGCACGCGCTCGGCCCGGGCCTCGAAATTGTCGGTCCACAGCGCGCAGGTGCGGGCATAGTGCTTGCGCAGGTTTTCCACGTCGAACACTTCCAGCTGGCCCTGCTGCATGGTCTTCAGCACATTGCCGATGTGCGCCAGCTCGCCGTGCGGGAACACGTATTTTTCGATGAACTCGCCGCCGCCGTAGGGGGTCTCGCCGTTGTCGGGATCGGTGGAGGTGATGCCGTGGTTCATCACCACGCCCTCGGGCGCCAGCAGGCGGTGGATGATGCCGAAGTATTCCGGCAGGTGGCGCGTGCCCACGTGCTCGAACATGCCGACGCTGGTGATGCGGTCGAACTGGCCCTGCACGTCGCGGTAATCCTGGATGCGGATCTCGATCAGATGCTCGAGCCCGGCCTCGCGCACACGCTGCTTGGCCAGCGCGAACTGGTTTTCCGACAGCGTGATGCCGACGCAGCGCGCCTGGTATTTCTGCGCCGCGCGGATCACCAGCGCGCCCCAGCCGCAGCCGATGTCGAGCAGCGTCTGGCCCGGCCGCAGGTCGATCTTGCGCAGGATGTGGTCGATCTTCTTCAGCTGGGCGGTGGCCAGATCCTCGTCGCCGTTCTCGAAGTAGGCGCAGGAATACACCATGCGCGGATCGAGGAACTGCTGGTAGAACTCGTTGGAGACATCGTAGTGGTAGCGGATCGCCTCGGCATCCTTCTGCTTGTTGTGGCTGATGGTGCGCACCATGCGCGCGAACTTGCCTTCCGCCTTCAGCGTGCTGCGCGCCAGCGCGTTGACCACCGCGATCATGTCGTTGGCCTTGCCCTTGACCTCGATCGCGCCTTCCACGTAGGCGGTGCCGAGGTTGGACAGCGAGGGCGTCAGCAGGTAGCGCGCGGCCGAGATGTTCGGCAGCTTGATGGTGACGCGCGGGGCCTCGCTCGACAGATCGACCTGCTGGCCGTTCCATAGTTCGATGCGCAGCGGCAGGGTGAGTTGCTGGCGGATGCCGTCGATCCAGTTGCTGAGTTGATTCTGTACGAACAAGATAACCTCCGAGTCAGAATAAAAAAAGACCACCGCAAGCGATGGTCCTGGTCTCGGATCGGACGCTGCTCAAGGTTGCAGGCGTTCTTTCACCCAGCTGCCATCCGCTTGTTTCTGATACACGATCCGGTCGTGGAAACGCGAACGGCGTCCCTGCCAGAACTCGATGCGCACCGGCTCCAGGCGGTATCCGCCCCAGTGCGCCGGCCGCACCGGATGCGCGCCGCTGACCGCGGCGGCGGCATCGTAATTGGCTTCCATCTGTTCCCGGTTGGCGATGGGCGCACTCTGCTGCGAGGCGATCGCAGCGATCTGGCTCTTCACCGGCCGGCTGTAAAAGTACTTGTCGCTTTCTTCCGCCGCGGTCCGCACCACGCTGCCCTCGATGCGCACCTGACGTTCCAGCTCGCTCCAGAAGAACAGCAGGGCGGCGTGCGGATTGCCGCGCAGCTGCTGGCCTTTCAGGCTGTCGTAATTGGTGTACCAGGTGAAGCCGCGCTGGTCGTATTGCTTGATCAGGACGATGCGCGAACTGGGCTTGCCGTCCGCGTCCACCGTGGCCACGCTCATCGCGTTGGGCTCGTTCACCTTTGCTTGCAGCGCTTCCTCAAACCATTTGCCGAACTGGGCGATCGGATCGTCCAGCACGTCGTGTTCCGTCAGGCTGGCGCGGCCGTAATCGAGGCGCAGATCCGCCAGCACGACACCGTCGGCCACCGTGGGGTTGACCGCCTGCGTCTGTTGTTCCGGCACCTGACTGTATGGCAGGGCGGGGGGGATGCCGCGCCGCACCTGCATCGCGCTGCCCAGCTGCGCCATCTGTTCCTCGCTGAACAGGCGCTTGGCCATGGGGGCGATATTGCCTTCCTCGACCGCCATGTGGGCGGCGTAGGCATCGCAGTAGCGCGCCACGTCCTCGGACGACAAGGCCGCGCTGCTGCCGTTGGCAATCAGTTCAAGTTGCGATTTGATTATAGACCAGTCTCTATCCATTTGCTGGTGACCCTGCAAAATGGCAGGGGTAAGTTCTTCCAGCAGGGTCGCATCGGCGCCACGTGCGGTGGCCTGCAGCATCGGCAGCAGGTTCTGTTCCTCGTCCTCGTGGTGCAGGTGGGCGGCGTGGTTGAAGTATTTCAACACCGCCTGGGCGGCCTTCTGCGCGTCGGCGTCGGCGCCATGCTTGGGCAGGTGGGCCAGCAGGTTCTGCAGCGTCTGCAGCTGCTTGCGGATGCGGTCGTGGCAATGTTTCAGCACGGCGATCGGCTGGCTGAAGTCCGGGGCGGTATCGATCAGGGCGTTGCTCATGGTTGTGCTCTCTCGGGTGTGACAGTGCATTTTAGAGGAATTCCGCAGAGTCGGGATTTAGCCCGCCAATGCTTGACGATACCAGCCGGTCTGGCTCCGGCAAAGCCGCTCAGCCTGGTCGAAAAGGAGAAGCGCTCGCTGTCCCTTCGCGATTGTCCGCAAAATGCGTCGCCTGCGATGATGGCACCACGGACGTCAGCTGAACCACTGCAGTGACGGAGGCGCGATGCGACGTCGCGTGGGTTTAACTCATCAAGGGCAAACATGAAAGCAGTTACTTTTGACGAATTCGGTCCTGCCGACGTATTGAGAATTTCCGAGGTGCCCGATCCCGTGCCGCGCCCGAACGATTTGATCGTCCGTGTTCGCGCAGCTGGCGTGAACCGGGCCGACCTGACCCACCGCCGTGGGGGATACGGCCGCCCTGACTTCGGCGACTCGTCCATCATGGGCCTGGAAATCGCGGGTGAGGTCACCGCCCTGGGTGAAAACGTCCGGGACTATAAAATCGGCGATCGCATCATGGGCATCGTCGGCGGCGGTGCGTATGCCGAAGTGGCGCGCATCGACTATCGCATGGCCATGCCTGTCCCGGACGGCCTCGATTACATCCAGGCCGCCGCAATTACGGAAGTATTCGTCACTGCTCACGAGGCGCTGATCCACCTCGGGAGATTGCAGCCAGGTGAAATTGTGCTGATCCATGCTGGCGCCGGCGGTGTTGGTGGTGCGGCTGTCCAGCTGGCACACGCCATCGGTGCAAGAGTCATTACGACGGCCCGGGCACCAGTCCATGATCTGGTGCTCCGCCTCGGGGCGGACCACGCTATCGACTACATCAATGATGATTTCGCCCCTGTCGTCGCGCATCTGACCGACCATCGTGGCGTCGATCTGATTCTTGACTTCATTGGCGCTCCTTACTTCGAACGCAACGTTAACGCGCTGGCCTTCGGCGGCCGCCTGGTCCAGGTCGGCATCATGGGCGGTATCGAAAACGCGACGATTTCCCTGGAGCGGCTGCTTTACCGGCACCTGCAAATCATCGGTACCGTCATGAAGTCGCGCAGCCAGGAGGTCAAACATGGCATGTCCCGGCGCTTCAAGGAGCGTTGGCTGGACAAGTTTGGCCCCAATGGACTGACCCCGGTGATTGACAGCGTCTTCCCATTGGCCGAGGCCGGCGCGGCGCAGCAGCGCATGGAAGATGGTCTGAATGTCGGCAAAATCGTTCTGACCGTGTAGTGGCAGACGCGACTTTGTCGAGTAACGAACCTCGACGCTGCATGGTTGTCGCCGGCCGAGCGTCAGCGCCGCCTGTGCCAGCACCGTGGTATTCCCGCCGCTATCGGCAAACAGCCGCTTGCACACCGCTTGCCCACTGTAGCAGTGGCGATGCAGCTAAATTTCAGGAGAAATATCATGACAGTCATCCGTGCCGATCTGGTTTTGTCGCAATCCGCGTTCAGCCACATCATTGAAGTGCCGTTCGAAAAAGTGGATATCGCCAAGTGGCTGTTCTCGCTGCCTGATGCGGAATATCAGCGTTGCGCTGCGCCGGACCATATCGCCGCCGGCGCCACCTATACCGACGACGGCCGGCGCATGTCCATCAACGTCGAAATGATCGGCACCGGCCTGGTGGTGCAGCATTATGTGGGCGAGATTACCGAAGCGGCACACTGCCGCATGGTATCGACCTCGGATGTATTCACCCCCAATGGCCGCACCAAGGTGCAAGTGATCTGGGACCTGAGCGCCAAGAAAATCGACGAAAATCGTACCGAATACACGAACGCCGTTATCTCGCACCCAACGGAAGAATTCCTGACCTTCATTAAAGAGCATGGCATCACCTGGGAGCGGGCTTGCGCCGATCGCCAGGCCTCATCCGGCGACCACAATCGCCGGGAAACTCCTTTGTTCGCTGAAAGTATCGCTCGCGCGGCACTTGCGCACACCCATGCATAGAATTTCAGCCTGCGTCAGGCTTGCCCGTTTCCACAAATTCCAGCATGACGCCGGCGCGTTGCAAGCCGTAGATGACTTTGCCGATGGTTTCATAGTCCGCCGCCGGTGAATCGATGTGTAGCCGGACTTTAAGTATCTTGTTGGCCTGGATGAAGGCCAGCAATTCCTCCGGCGTCCGCAGCGACGTTCGCGCGACCTGGATGCCGCCGTCGCCGACACTGACGTCAGCTGCCTCGCTGAGCATGGCCTTCCGATCGACCGCGGCCACGTTCGGATCGTAGCTGTCAGCGCAAATCGGCTTGAACCCCGCCAGGTATTGTTCCATCGGGATCAGGCCGGCCTGCGTGCGGCGTTTCGCCAGACCCGCTGGGTCTTCCACTTCGAATGGCTGCCATTCTTCGCGGCTGACGCACTGGCCCTGGGTGCCGTAACGCTGCGGATCGTGGGTGCGGTCGTAGAGATAGGCGTAGTTTTTCAACGAGGCCTGGCCTTGCGCGATCAGCGGCTGCATCAGCTCCAGCACCTGGCGCTGGAACTTGATGTCGCGGTCGGCGTGCTGGGCCAGCAGCCAGGCGGCGTCGGCACCATCCTGGTCCACCATGGCGACGGTCGGCCAGCCGTATTGGCCGACGATTTCCTTCAGCCGCTTGAGGTTGGGGAGGTCGGCCTCGGCATAACCTTTTTGCGGATCGAAATGCTGTCGCACCGCTTGATCGGCATCGCGCATGGCCAGCAGTTCCGCGCGCAGCGCCGGTTGCGTCGGGGCGGCGTGGGCGCTGGCGGTGGCCAGCAGCAGGGCAAGCAGAAAAATGGTGCGCATCGGTACAGCATAGCATGTTGCCGAATTCGCAAATGCGCGGATTGTCACGTTTCGGCGCCGCCCGGCGGGGTCCGGTAAAATGCCGGGATGAACAGCATTTCTCCTGACTTTAACGACGTCGACTTCGAGCGGCGTTTCGGCGGCATCGCCCGCCTGTACGGCGCGCATGCGCTCGAGCGCTTCCGCAGCGCCCACGTCTGCGTGGTCGGCGTCGGCGGCGTCGGTTCGTGGATCGTCGAGGCGCTGGCGCGCAGCGCCATCGGCCAGCTCACGCTGATCGACCTCGACAACGTGGCCGAATCGAACATCAACCGCCAGATCCAGGCGCTGAGCAGCACGGTGGGCATGGCCAAGATCACCGCGCTGGCGCAGCGTATCGCCGAGATCAACCCGTTCTGCCAGGTCAACCAGATCGAGGACTTCGTCGATCCCGACAACCTGGCGCAGATGATCGGCGTCGGCCAGTACGATTACCTGATCGACGCCACCGACACCGTCAAGGCCAAGGCCGCGATGCTGGCCTGGGCGCGCCAGCACGACCTGCCGGTGATCACCATCGGCAGCGCCGGCGGCAAGACCGACGCGTCGCAGATTTCAGTGCGCGACCTGGCCAAGACCGAGCAGGAACCGCTGCTGAAAAAGGTGCGCAAGGTGATGCGCAGCCAGTACGGCTTCCCGCGCGGCGAAAAGACCAAGTTCCACATCGATGCCGTGTTCTCGATGGAGCCGCTGACCTTCCCGGACACCGGCGAGGTGTGCGCGGTGGACGGCGACGAGCGCGCCGGCGGCGTCACCGGCCTGAATTGCGCCGGCTTCGGTTCCGCCATGGTGGTGACTGCCACCTTCGGCATGGTCGCGGCCGGCCACGCGCTGCGCAAGCTGGCCGATGGCGCGCTGCCGCCGGCCGCCGGGAATGTCGCGCAGCCCGCGTAGTTTGCTATCATTGCGAGCTGTCTACAGACTCATCGAAAGAATGCACATGAAGCGTAGTTCCGTTTTTGCCGCCGTGCTGCTGGCGGTGTCCGCTGCCGCCGCCGTCGCACAGCAAGCCCAGACGCCCCCGGCCCAGCCTGAAGCGGCCGCTGCCGCCACCCCGGCTGCGCCGGTGGTGCCCGGTTCGGCCCAGCCCGGCCCGGCCGCCGAGCAACTGATCATCACCGACACCAAGATCGGCACCGGCCGCGAAGCCACCACCGGCGCCACGGTCTACATGCATTACTCGGGCTGGCTGTATCGTCCGCTGGCCAAGGGCATGCACGGCCGCCTGTTCGACTCGTCCTATCCGCGCGGCGAACCGCTCGACTTCGTGCTGGGCGCCGGCCGCGTGATCAAGGGCTGGGACCAGGGCGTGCAGGGCATGAAGGTGGGCGGCAAGCGCACCCTGATCATTCCGGCCGAACTGGCGTATGGCTCGCGTCCTTCGCCGGGCAGCAACATCCCGCCGAATTCCGCGCTGATCTTCGACGTCGAACTGGTGGACGTGAAGTAAACTGTAATCGCCGGCGCGAAAGCGGGTAGACTGCATACTCCATCCCTCTCACGCCGGAGGTTCCCATGAATGTCGCAAACGACGTCACCGCACTGATAGGCCGTACCCCGCTGGTACGCCTCAACCGGCTGACCCAGGGCTGCCCGGCCCAGGTGCTGGCCAAACTGGAATTCCAGAATCCCGCCCACAGCGTCAAGGACCGCATCGGCCTGGCGATGATCGAGGCGGCGGAAGCGGCCGGCAAGATCCGGCCCGACACCATCATCCTCGAACCGACCAGCGGTAACACCGGCATCGCGCTGGCGATGGTGTGCGCGGCGCGCGGCTACCGCTGCACGCTGGTGATGCCCGATACCATGAGCCGCGAACGGCGCATGCTGCTGCGCGCGTACGGCGCCGAACTGGTGCTGACGCCGGGCAGCGAGGGCATGCTGGGCGCGATCCGCCGCGCCGACGAGATGGCGCAGGCCGATCCGCGCTATCTGATGCCGCAGCAGTTCAACAATCCGGCCAATCCCGAGGTGCACCGCCGCACCACGGCCGAGGAAATCTGGAACGATACCGATGGCCGCGTGGATATGCTGGTGGCCGGCATCGGCACCGGCGGCACGATCACGGGCGTGGGCGAGGTGCTGAAGGAGCGCAAGCCGGGCTTCCGCTGCGTGGCGGTGGAGCCGGAGGCATCGCCGATTTTATCCAGGGGCACCAAGGGACCGCACCCGATCCAGGGCATAGGCGCCGGCTTCGTGCCGGCCGTGCTGAACACGCACATCTACGACGAGATCGTCTGCGTGAAGAATGAGGACGCGTTCGACACCGCGCGCCGGGCGGCCAGCCAGGAAGGGCTGCTGGTGGGGATTTCGTCGGGCGCCGCGTTGTGGGCGGCGCTGCAGGTGGCGCGGCGGCCGGAGAATGCCAACCAGATCATCGTCACCATCATCCCCTCGTTCGGCGAACGCTACCTGAGTACCGCGCTGTACGCCAACCTGGCCGATTAGTGTGCGTGGGCGTGCGCGGCCGGGGCCGCCTGCAGGCAGCATTCGGTGCTGCTGGCGCCCTGGCGCACCTGCAGGGTGCTGTGCTGGATGGCGAATTCCTCGCGCAGCTCCTTGCTGATGGCGTCCATCACCTGGTCGCCCGGATAACCGGCCGGCACCACCAGCTGCGCCGTCAGCGCGTTTTCGGTGGTGCTCATGGCCCAGATATGGAGGTCGTGCACTTCGCTGACGCCGGGGCGCGCCCGCAGGAATTGTTCGATGCCGGCGCGGTCCACATTGTCCGGCACCGCCGCCATCACCATGCGCAGCGATTGCGTCAGCAGCGACCAGGTGCTCATCGCGATGAAGACCACGATGGCGATGCTGACCAGCGGGTCCAGCCAGTTCCAGCCGGTGTAGCGCACGATCAGGCCGGCCACCAGCACCCCCAGCGAGATGGCGGCATCGGCGGCCATGTGCAGGTAGGCGCCGCGGATATTGATGTCGTCCTTGCTGCCGGCCATGAACAGCCAGGCCGAAAAACCATTGATCAGGATGCCGACGCCGGCCACCACCGACACCGTGAAGCCGGCCACCGGATCGGGATGCACCAGCTGCTGCACCGCCTCCCAGGCGATGCCGCCGCAGGCCGCCATCAGCAGCATGGCGTTGAACAGCGCGGCCAGCATCGAGGTGCTGCGCAGGCCGTAAGTGTAGCGCTGGTTGGGTGCGCGCTTGGCGAGGATGGCGGCGCCCCAGGCCAGCATCAGGCCCAGCACGTCGGACAGGTTGTGGCCGGCGTCGGCCATCAGCGCGGTGGAATTGGCCAGGAAGCCGTAGAAGAACTCGACCGCCACGAACACGGTGTTGAGCACGATGGCGATGGCGAAGGCGCGGCCCATGGTGTTGGGATCGCCGTGGTGGTGATGGTGGTGGCCTTGACCGTGATCGTGGTGATCGTGCCCGTGGTGGTGGCCGCGCGCCTTGGCGTGATCATGACCATGGTGATGATCGTGGTCGTGATGGTCGTGATCGTGGTGCTTGCTCATGCTTCGTTCCCGGTGGAAGGTTCGGCGATATGTTCCAGCATATCGTTGAGGACGCCGCTGATGTGGGCGTCGGCGGCGGAATAGAACACCTGCTTGCCCTGGCGCTCGGCCTTGACGATGCGGGCGGCGCGCAACAGGCGCAGATGGTGACTGACCAGCGAACCGCTCAGATCGAGCGTGCTGGCAATCTCGCTGACCGCGATCGGCTTGGGCATGCAAGCCAGCACGATGCGCAAGCGGGTCGGATCGCCGAGCAGGTGAAACAGGTCCGCCAGTTGCGCGATCTGCGGATCGCAATTGGCATAATCGGGTTGGCAGCTCATGATTGCTAACGTATGAATAGGTGTTCACATGTTAGCAGAGATTGGCGCGCTTGCGGCGCAGTCTGACGCTGTTGCAGCGCAATATCCTATGGTTGTTGTCAAATGGGCACCGTAGCATGGCGGTTGAGCGAACCAGACTGAAGGAGCTGTGGTGAACCATCTGAGCGAACAATACCTGATGTACTTCATCGTCCCGCTGTGGCTGGCGGCCGGGGTGGCGGACTGGATCATGCACCGCCGTGCCGGCATCGAGCATAACAGCGGTCCCAGGGAATCGATGATCCATCTGCTGATGCTGGCCGAGATGGGCTTGCCGGTGCTGGCCGGGCTGTTCCTGCAGGTGAATGCGCTGGTGTTGTTGCTGATGGTGGCCGCCTTCTTCGTGCACGAAGCCACCGCGATGTGGGACGTCAGCTACGCCGTCACGCGGCGCGTGGTGACGCCGCTCGAGCAGCACATCCACAGCTTCCTGGAAATGCTGCCGTTGATGGCGGTGTCGATGATGGTGCTGCTGCACTGGAACCAGTTTGCCGCGCTGTTTGGCGCCGGTGCCGAAGCGGCCGACTTCAGCCTGCGCTGGAAGGAATCGCCGCTGCCGCGCCATTACGTTCTGTGGCTGATGGGCGCCATCGTGGTGTTCGAACTGCTGCCGTACGCCGAGGAATTCCTGCGCACCCTGCGCGGCACATCGCGATCCGGGGTCAGTTCTGCCAATCGCACACGAGCCCAGCCGTAGCGAACACTACGGCTGGGCTCGTGTGCGATTGGCAGAACTGACCCCGGATTATTTTTGCAGCTCGGCCTGCAGTTGGGCGCGGGCTTTGGGGTCGAGTTTCTGGATGGCTTTTTCGAGCTTGGCGGCGTTTTGCAGCGCCAGGGTTTGTTCCGGCGTCAGCGCCGCCGGCGCGATGACCGGGGCGGCGGCTGGCGCTGGCCGGCGGAACGCGGCCTGGCCGCCCAGCACGATCAGCGCGCTCAGCAGCGAAATGCCGGCGGCCGCCAGCAGCAGGCGGATTTCGCGCGGGTTGAACCGCGGTGCCTGGGTGGCGATCGGCCGTACCGGGCCGGCCGGCGGTGTTGGCACGTAGCCGGGCGGATGCTCGGCCGGTGCCGGGGTTTCGTTGGAGGCGTCCAGCGCCGGTCTGGCCGGGTGGCCATCGGTCGCGCCGGACAAGCCGCCCGCTTGGCGCACCTGCTGCGCCAACGCCTGCGAGGCGGCGTCGATGGCGGCGATGTGGCGTTCCACCGCGTCCTCCAGCACCGCCTCGTTCAGCGCCACCAGCGCGAACACGGGGTCGTCGACGTCGATCCGGACGCCGGTCTTTTCAAATACCAGGGTGCGCAGCTTGTGCTGATCCATGGCTTACCACTGCACTTTGTCGAGTTGCTCGAACAGGTCGCGGAACACGACCTTGATGCGCTGCTTTTCCATGATGTTGAATTTGTCGCTCTCGCGCACTTCGTTGGCGGTCAGGCGCGCGGTGTTCATCTTCTTGAGGTCGGCGCCGAAGGTGTCCGCATTGCGCGCCGACAGCACCACCCGGCCCACCACGCGCGACGCGTTGTCGGCATAGGTCTGCGATTCGGTGAACTGCTTGCCGGCCGCCGATTGCAGTAGGCCGAAATGTTCGTTTTCCCACAGCACCAGTGGCACGTCGGTCGACTTGGCGGTGGAGACGAAGCCCATGGCGGTGTCGTGCAGGGTGTCGCCGCCGCCGACGATGGTGTGGATGTAGACCTTGCGGCCCGATTCCTTGAGCAGGGCGAAGCAGTCGTTCTCGATCAGGTAGCCCATCAGCGGCGAGAAGGTGTTGGCGCCGTTGTCGATGACGCAGTTGCCTTCTTCTTCCAGGATGTCGATCATCAGGGCGTCGAAGCGCTTGGGGTCGATGGTGCGGCTGTCGGTCATCACCGGCACGTGCTTGACGTTCAGCGCCTTGTAGCGCGAGAAGGTCGAGTTCTCCTGATCGGTGTCATAACAGCGCAGCGGCTGCTGGCCTTCGGCCACGTCCTTGCTGGCGAGCCACTGCGCGAGGATGGTCGAGACCAGCGTCTTGCCGATGCCGCCTTTGCCCTGGAGAATAAAATGTACCGTGTTTTGCATCACTACCCCTGAACGCCCGAATGCGACGAGAGTAATGGTTTTGTGGTCCTATGGCAACTGCTTAGTTAATGAAACGGAGCAAGCCTTGCAGCGCATGAATGACGGTCTGTTCGCGCACCGCCTTGCGGTCGCCGCTGAAGACGAGCCGCTCGGTATGGACGGTGTCGGCATTGGCCCAGCCGAAGCAGACCGTGCCGACCGGCTTGCCCGGCACCGCGCCGGTGGGACCGGCGATGCCGGTGGTCGAGACGGCGATGTGCGCATTGCTGGAACCCAGCGCGCCGCTGGCCATGGCGGCCGCCACTTCTTCCGACACGCTGCCCATCTGCGCGATCAGCGCGGCCGAGACGTCCAGCAGCTCGGTCTTGGAGGCGTTGGAATACACCACGAAGCCGCAGTCGAACCAGGCGGTGGAGCCGGCAATCTCGGTGATCGCCTGGGCGATGCCGCCGCCGGTGCAGGATTCGGCCGTGGCCAGTATCAGCCCTTTTTCCTGCAGGGCTTTGCCGACCTGCGCGGCGAGATCGAGGATGGTTTCGCTGTTGCTCATGGCTGTTCCTTCTCTGATACGGGCGTGCTGTCACTGTACCATGCAGCGCGCAACCGATGCCAGTGGCGCACGGAAATTTATGCAACTGCAACTTCGCGCATCTGTGCGCCACGCTCTGTAAAGGCTGGTATCCTTGCCTGAAAGAAGCGGTCTGGGCAGCCCAAACCTCGCTGCCGGCCGCTCTCACGGAGGCATCATGATCAGCCAGACCGACATCAACCACGCCCGCATCCTGATCGTCGACGATCAGCCGGTGAATGTCGAACTGTTGGACTACCTGTTGAAATCGACCGGCTACCAGGCGGTCAGCTCGACCACCGATCCGCGCGTGGTGGCCGGCTGGCATGCCGAGCACCGCTACGACCTGATCATCCTCGACCTGCAGATGCCCAACATGAGCGGCTTCGACGTGATGGAGGCGCTCAAGCCGCTGGAACCGGACGGCTGGCTGCCGGTGCTGGTGGTCACCGCCCAGCCCGATCACAAGATGCGCGCCTTCGAGCAGGGCGCGCGCGATTTCATCAGCAAGCCGTTCGATCCGATCGAGACGCTGATGCGCATCCGTAACATGCTGGAGATGCGCCTGCTCCACCGTCGCGAGCGCGATTACAACGCGCTGCTGGAACAGACGGTGCGCGAGCGCACCGCCGAGTTGCAGCGCTTCCGCAGCGCCATGGACGCCACCGCCGACGCCATCTTCCTGCTCGACGCCGCCAGCGCGGAGATCGTCGACATCAACGATGGCGCCTGCCGCATGCTGGCCTATCCGCGCGACGAACTGCTGGGACCGATCGCCAGCCGCATCGGCCTGGGCACGCTGCCGGCGTTGCGGGCGCAGGCCGAGCGCCTGGCCGATTACGCCGCCGCGATCGGCCCGGCGCGTTCGCCGGAACTGCACGAACTGGAACTGATGCGCAGCGACCTGATCACGGTGCCGGTGGAGCTGTACTGGCAGCTGCTGCAGCGTCCTGGACAACCGAACGTGATGCTGGGCGTGGCGCGCGATATCAGCGAGCGCAAGCAGGCCGAGGAATTGTTGCAGCACATGGCGCATTACGACAGCCTGACCGGCCTGCCCAACCGCACGCTGTTCTACAAGACGCTGGCCGACTGCATCGTGCTCGCCCAGGACAAACCGTGGCGCATCGTGGTGCTGTTCATCGGCCTGGACCGCTTCAAGAACATCAACGATTCGCTCGGCGCGGCGCGCGGCGACGATCTGCTGCGCCAGTTCAGCAACCGCCTGGTGCAGCGCGTGCGCATCCGCGACACCGTCGGCCGCCTGGGCGGCGACCAGTTCGCGCTGATCCTGACCATGAGCCGCGACCAGCAGGACGCCGTCAACGCCGCCCACGAAGTGCGCGAAGCGCTGCGCCAGCCGTTCGACCTCGGCGGCCAGCAGGCCGCGCTGAGCGCCAGCATCGGCATCTCCATCTACCCGGACGACACCACCGATCCGGAAAACCTGATCAATTTCGCCGAGACCGCCATGGAGCGCGCCAAGCAGGCCGGCCGCGACGGTTACCGCTTCTTCACCGCCAACATGAACGTGCAGGTGCTGGCGCGGCTGGACATGGAACTGGCGCTGCGGCGCGCCTTCGACGAGCAGGAATTACTGCTGCACTTCCAGCCCAAGGTCAACCTGAACACCGGCGCCTTCGCCGGCGTGGAATCGCTGCTGCGCTGGCAGCGGCCCGGCCACGGCCTGGTCTATCCGGCCGAGTTCGTGCCGGTATTGGAAGATACCGGGCTGGTGGTGCGGGTCGGCAACTGGATCATCGACGCCGCCTGCCGCCAGATCGCCGCCTGGCTGCAGGAAGACGTGGGACCGGTGCGGGTGGCGGTCAACGTCGCCAGCCGCCAGTTCATCGAAGGCGACCTCGAGCAGACGGTGCGCGAGGCGCTGGAACGCCACAAGGTGCCGGCCGAGCTGCTGGAGCTGGAACTGACCGAGAGCGCGCTGATGTCCAACGCCGAGCGCACCATCACCGTGCTGAAGAACCTGAAGGCGATCGGCATCAAGGTCGCCATCGACGATTTCGGCACCGGGTATTCCTCGCTGTCCTATCTGCAGCGCTTCCCGATCGACAAGCTGAAGATCGACATCGCTTTCGTGCGCGAGATCACCACCAACCCCAACGACGCGGCCATCGCCCAGGCCATCATCAGCATGGCGCACAGCCTCAAGTTGCAGGTGATCGCGGAAGGGGTGGAGACGCGGCCCCAGCTCGAATACCTGCGGCGCGGCCGCTGCGATGAAATCCAGGGCTATTTCTTCAGCCGGCCGTTGCCGCCCAGGGAGTTGGGCGAGCTGGTCAAGTCAGGCCGCTGCCTGCCGCCGCCGCCGGGCGATGCGCGCCAGCCGGCGCAGACGCTGTTGATCGTCGACGACGATGTCAACGTGCTGGCCTCGCTGCACCGGCTGTTCCGTCGCGACGGCTACCAGATCCTCACCGCCGCCACGCCGGCCGAGGCGTTCGAACTGCTGGCCCTGCATTCGGTGCAGGTGATCGTCTGCGACCAGCGCATGCCGCAGATGAGCGGCACCGAGTTCCTCAGCAAGGTCAAGGAGATTTATCCGGACACCATCCGCATCATTCTGTCCGGCTATACCGGGCTGGAAGCGGTGCTGGATTCCATCAACCGCGGCGCCATCTACCGCTTCTACACCAAGCCCTGGGACGACACCCAGCTGCGCGACAACATCCGTCTGGCCTTCCACCACTACTGGCTGATGCACGGCAGCGGCCGCCGTGTCGGCCAGCCGGGCGAGGATGTCACCGCCATGCAGGCGGCGCTTCAGGACGCGAAGTGATCGAAGCCGTGCAGCCGTAGTTCCAGCGGCTGGCCGCCGGCATCGACCAGCCTCAGGCCCGGTTCGCTGGTGATGCTGCCGACGCGCGTGACCGGTGTGGCGGCGCCGCCGCCGGCGGCGATGATGGCGGCGCGCGCCGCCACCGGCGCGGCGCGGACGCTGCCCGCCGTAATCTTCTCCTATCCGGCC
>NZ_SPVG01000072.1 GCF_004614165.1 Duganella callida
GCGCCGCGCCGGCGCCGCTGGCGGCCGCCCGCGCCTGCTCGACGCGGGCGATCGACGCCGCCAGGTCCAGGTTCTGGCTCAGCGCGCGCTGCACGACTTCGGTCAGCATGGCGTCGTTGAAGCCGGTCCACCACTGGTCGATCGCCACGCTGGCGCCGGCTTGGACCTGGTTATGGAACGGCGCCAGTTCGGTCTGTGGCGCGTGGTAGTCGGGACCGACCGCGCAGGCCGACAGCACGGCGCTGAACATCGCGGTCAGCGCCAGCCGCATTGGAATGGAATATTTGCGTGTCATGATGCGCTCCTCGAACCAAGTTTGCGGATGAAGGTGTAGAAACTGGGGGTGAACAGCAGGCCGAAGATCAGCACACCGATCATGCCGGCGAACACCGCGGTGCCCAGCGACTGGCGCATCTCCGCGCCGGCGCCGCTCGCCACCACCAGCGGGAACACGCCGAGGATGAAGGCGAACGAGGTCATCAGGATCGGCCGCAGGCGGATGCGGGCGGCCGAGGTGGCGGCCTCTTCCGGCGCGTCGCCGTCGTGGTCTTCCTTCTGGCGGGCGAACTCGACGATCAGGATGGCGTTCTTCGCCGCCAGCCCGACCAGCACCACGAACGCGATCTGCGCCAGGATGTCGATCGGCATGCCGCGGAAGGCCAGGCCGGTGGCCGAGGCCAGCAGGCACATCGGCACGATCAGCACGATCGCCAGCGGCAGCTTCCAGCTTTCATACTGGGCCGCCAGCACCAGGAATACGAACACGGCGGCCGCGGCAAAGATGGCGATGGTCGGAATGCCTTGCTGTTGCTGCTGGTGCGACAACTCGGTCCACTCGACCTCGAAGCCGGGCGGCAGCACTTCCTTGGCGATCTCTTCCATACGCTTCATGGCGGTGCCCGAGGCCACGTCCGGCGCGGCAGAACCGAGCACGTCGGCTGCGGCGTACAGGTTGTAGCGAGGCTGGCGGTAAGGCGTGGTCTGGTACTTGAAGGTCGCCACCGAGCCGATCGGCACCATCTGGCCGCCAGCATTGCGCACTTTGAGGCGCGCTATGTCTTCCGGCGAGCGACGGAAACGTTCATCCGCCTGCGCCACCACCTGATAGGTGCGGCTGAGGTAGTTGAAGTCGTTGACATAGGCCGAGCCCAGGTACAGCTGCAGCGTCGAGAACACGTCGGTCGGGGTCAGGCCGACTTTCTCCGCCTTCTCGCGGTCGATATCGACGTACAGCGACGGCGCGCCGGCGTTGTACAGGGTGAACACGCCGCCGAAGTGCGGATCCTTGTTGGCGGCCGCCACCAGCTTGTTGGTGGCGTCGGCCAGTTCCTGCGCGCTGTGGTCGCCGCGGTCTTCCACCATCAGCTTGAAGCCGCCGGCGGCCCCCAGGCCCTGCACGGCGGGCGGGTTGACCACGATCACGGTCGCTTCCTTGATGCCGGCCAGCGCGGCGCGCACACGCGGCAGCATGGTCGCCGCGTTCACCCCCGGCACATGTTTGCCGTACAGCGAGGGCAGCGAGTAGAACACGGTGCCGACGTTGGGCGCGATGGTCGAGGTGGTGACATCGAGGCCGGCCACCGGCGAGTTGTGCTCGACGCCCGGCACTTTCAGCACGATGTCGTTGACCTTGCGCACCACTTCATCGGTGCGCGCCAGGCTGGAACCCGGTGGCAGGATCACCACCACCGCCTGGTAGCCGATGTCCTGGTCGGGAATGAAGCCGGTCGGCAGGCGCGACATCTGCACACCGGTCAAGGCGATCAGGCCCAGGTAGACCACGCCGACCATCACGGTGGCACGGACGAAGCGCGCGGTCATCTTGCCGTAGCTGTCGGACAGCCATTCGAAACCGTGGTTGAAGCGGGCGAAGCCATTGCGCAACAGACGGTTGAGGCCACGTGGTTCGGCATGCGCGTCGTGCGGTTTCAGCAGCACCGCGCACAGCGCCGGGCTCAGCGTCAGCGACACGATCACCGAGATGATGGTCGAGGCCGAAATGGTCACCGCGAACTGGGTGAAGAACAGGCCGGAAATGCCGCTGATGAAGGCCGACGGAATGAACACCGCGCACAGGGTCATGGCGATGCCGATCAGCGCGGTCGAGACTTCCTTCATGGTCTTGTGCGAAGCTTCGCGCGGGTCCATGCCGAGCGCGATATTGCGTTCGACGTTTTCCACCACCACGATGGCGTCATCGACCACGATACCGACGGCCAATATCATGCCGAACATCGACAGGTTGTTGATCGAGATGCCCAGCAGGTGCAGGATGGCGAAGGTGCCGACCAGCGAAATCGGGATCGCCACCACCGGGATGATGGTCGCGCGCCAGGTTTGCAGGAACAGGTAGACCACGCCCACCACCAGCAGGATGGCTTCGATCACGGTGACGATCACTTCGTCGATGGACTGGCTGACGAATGTGGTCGGGTCGTAGATCTTGATGTAGTCCATGCCTTTCGGGAAGGACTTCTTCAGTTCGGCCATCTTGTCCCAGATAGCGTGCTCGACCTGCACCACGTTGGCGCCGGGCACGGCGATCGGGAACCAAGGCGCCGACGGATAGCGGTCGGCGTAGGCGATCGAGCCGTAATCCACCGAGCCGAGTTCGACGCGGCCGATGTCGCGGATGCGGGTGATGCGGCCCTGCTGGTCGGACTTGACGATGATCTCGCCGAATTGTTCCGGCGTGGTCAGGCGGCCCAGGGTTTCGACGTTGATTTCATAGGCGGCCTTGGTCGATACCGGCGGCGCGTTCAGCACGCCGGCCGAGACCTGCGCGTTCTGCGCCCGCAGCGCGCCGAGGATGTCGCTGGCACTGATACCGTCGGCGGCGGCCTTGTCGGGATCGACCCAGATGCGCATGGCGTACTCGCGGTTGCCAAACAGCTGGAAGTCGGCCACGCCCGGCAGGCGGGCGACCTCGTCGCGGATTTTCAGCATGTAGTTGGAGATGTACTCCACGCTGCGCGATCCGTCGGGCGAATACGGGTGTATGCCCAGCAGCAGCGCCTGGATGGTCTTCTTGACCTGCACGCCCTGGGCCTGCACCTCGACCGGCAGGCGCGACAGCGAATCCTGCACGCGGTTGCGGGTCAGCATCAGCGCGGTGTTGGGATCGGTGCCCAGCTTGAAGATCACGGTCACCGTCAGCTGGCCGTTGCCGGTCGACTGGCTGCTGACGTAATCCATGCCTTCGACGCCGTTGATCGCCTGTTCCAGCGGCGTGGCGACGGTGCGCGCCACCACCTCGGCCGAGGCGCCCGGATAGCGCGTCTGCACCTGGATGGTCGGCGGCACGATGTTCGGATACTGCGCCACCGGCAGGAACGACATGGCGGCCAGACCGAATACCACGATAAAGATATTGATCACCGCGGCGAAGCGCGGGTGGTCAATGAAAAAGTGAGTCAGCTTCATGACATAGCTCCTGGCGTGGTTATTTCACGTTGGCCTGCAGCGGCGCGGACTCGTCATCCGCATACTTGATGGCTTCGGCATGCATGGCCACCTTGGCGCCCGGATGCGCCATCGGCATGCCGTCGACGATCACCTTGTCGCCGGCGTCCAGGCCGGCGCGGATCACGCGCAGGCCGCCGCGCATCTCGCCCACCTTCACCGCCTTGGTCGCCACCACGCCGGCCTGGTCCACCACCAGCACGTAGTGCTCGGTCTGGTCGGGGAACACCGAGGCGTCCGGCACCAGCAGCAGCGGTTGCGGCTTGGTGGTGGCGATGCGCACCCGCGCGAAACCGCCCGGCGTCAGCTTCATGTCGCTGTTGGGCACCACGGCGCGCGCGTGGATGGTGCCGCTCGAACGGTCCAGCGCGTTGTCGATGAAGTTCAGCGTGCCGCTGCGGCTGTAATCGGTGGCGTCGCCCTGCGACACCGCCACCTTGTTGCTGCCGCCCTGCGCGCCGCGGGCGTAGGTGTTGTGGTCGGCCTCGCTCATGTCGAAGTCCAGGTAGATCGGATCGAGCGACACCAGGGTGGTCAGCAAGGTGGTCGGGCTGGCGCCGCCGCGGCTGCCGGCCACCAGGTTCCCTACCGAGACCTGGTGATCGCCGATGCGGCCGGTGAAGGGCGCGACGATGCGGGTATGGTTCAGATCGAACTGGGCGTCGCGCACCAGCGCCTGCGCGCCGTCCACGGCGGCCTGGGCGGCCAGGCGCTCGGCCACGCGCTGTTCCACGTTCTGGGTCGAACCGGCGTCGGTGGCTTTCAGGGTTTCGGCGCGCGCCAGTTCGCGCACGGCCAGGCCGAGGCGGGCACGCGCCGCTTCCAGCTGCGCCTGTGCCTGGCTCAGCTTGATCTGATAGGGCTCGGGATCGATTACGAACAGCACGTCGCCCTTGTGCACGATGTCGCCGTCCTTGAAGTTGATGGCGGTCAGGGTACCGCCAACCTGGGCGCGCAGCTCGACCTTGTCCACCGCCGAATACTGGCCGAGGAAACTCAGCTGCGATTCCAGTTCGCGCTGCAGCGGCACGCTGACGCCAACCGTCGGCAGCGGCGCCGGCGCCTCGCTGGCCTTGCTGGACGATTGATGCAGGGCGGTGCCGGCCAGCGCCAGGCTGATGGCCAAGGCGGCGGTAGTGCCGATCCATACTTTCAGCTTCGGTTTGACGGCGGTGAGCGGGTCGCGTTGTTCATTTTGCTTATTCATTTTCAGCCTCACTAAAAAGTCGATTTATAGATGATGATGTGTCACTCATGGCGCGTGAGCAGCCCTGCACGGCGCGTGCATGAGTGCATGCAAAACAGTGGAAAATCAGCCGATCAGGTAGCGCGCGGCGGGCTTGCGGAAGGACAGTTTGTCGCGCAGCGCGTGGCGGGCGGCGTCGAATTTGTCCCAGTCGGCGGTGTCCGGCAGCGATGGCAGGGTGGCGAATTCGCCCTGGTCCAGGCCGGCCAGCGCGGCGTCGACCAGGTCGTCCACGCACATCACCATGTCGCCCGGGATGTCGTCGATGGAGGTGCCGGAATCGTCCCAGAATTCGGTGCGGATCACGCCGGGCAGGACCACCTGCACGCGCACGTTTTTGCCGTCCAGTTCGGTGGCCAGCGACTGGCTGAAGGCCAGCACATATGCCTTCGATGCGCCGTACACGCCGTTGAGGAAATCGGGCGCCACCGCCACGCCGGAGGAGATGTTGATGATGGTGCCGCCGCCACGGCGCAGGAATTCCGGCGCCACCGCATAGCTCAGGCGGGTCAGCGCGGTGACGTTGATGTCGATCATGGCTTCCATGCTGTCGACATCCGAGCCGACCAGCGGCGTGGCGCTGCCGACTCCGGCATTGTTCACCAGCATGTTCAGGCGCGCTTCCTGACGGGCGATGGCCTCGACTTTGCGCAAGTCATCGGGCTGGGTCAGGTCGGCGGTGACGACGCTGATCTGGCGGCCGGTCGCCACTTTCAGGCGGTGGCTGAGGTCATCCAGCTTGCCGCGGTTGCGCGCCACCAAGATTAGATCGTGACCGCGTCGGGCCAGCCGATCGGCATAGGTCGCGCCTATGCCCGCCGAGGCGCCGGTGATCAGGGCGACGCCGGAAGAAGGTGTGGTATTCATCGTTGAGCTCCTCAATATTTAAGTGACATGTCATCATCTTAGTGCTAAAGTTTCGTTATCGAAATGCCGTATAACCGTCTTTTTCAGACACCGGGAGAACAAGATGATCCGCATAGGAATTCTGCTGTACCCACAATTCCAGATGATTAACCTGGCGATGACCACGGTGTTTGAATACGCCAATTTGTCGATGGACGAACCGCTGTACGAAGTGACACTGATCTCGGAGCAAGGCGGACTGGTGCGGTCATCGTCGCTGGTGGAAGTGAATACCATGCCGTTCGGCGACACCCGCTACGACACCCTTCTGGTAGCCGGCGGCAACGACTCCACGGTCGGCTCGCCAGCGCTGATCGACTTCCTGCGCAAGTCCGCGCGCCGCACACGCCGTCTCGGCGGCCCCTGCACCGGCGCCTTCAACCTGGCCGAGGCCGGACTGCTGAACGACCGCCGCGCCACCACCCACTGGTTCCACGCGCTGACCATGCGCCACAAATATCCGGAAGTGAAGCTGGACGAGGACAGCATCTTCGTCCACGATGCGGGCATCTGGACCTCGGCCGGCGCCACCGCCTGCATCGACATGGCGCTGGCGTTCGTGGAAGACGATGCGGGCGTGGACATCGCACGGGTGGTGGCGAGAAAACTGGTGGTGTACCACCGCCGCATGGGCGGGCAGTCGCAGCACTCGGCGCTGCTGGAAATCGCACCGCGCACCGACCGCATCCAGAAAGCGCTGATCTATGCCAAGAGCAATTTGAATCAGAAACTGTCGGTCGAGGAACTGGCGGAGGCGGTCCACCTGAGTCCGCGCCAGTTCAGCCGCGCGTTCACGGATGAGACCGGCATGACGCCGGCCAAGGCGGTCGAACGCCTGCGCATGGAAACCGCGCGGCTGATGATCGAATCGAGCAGCGTGCCGATCGAGACGGTGGCGAAAGACACCGGCTTCGGCGACCCCGACCGCATGCGCCGCGCCTTCATCCGCGTCTACGGCCAGCCGCCGCAGGTGATCCGGCGCGCTTACGGCACTTGAGGAAATGATGAGTTACGACTATATGTGGGTGGATTCGCCCGTGGGGAAACTGCAACTGGTGGCGAAGGGCGATGCGCTGGCGGCCATCCTGTGGGAAGTGGACCGTCCCAACCGGGTCAAGCTGGAATCCAAGGTGGAAAACAAGCACAGCGCGGTGTTGAGGACAGTGGCGCAGCAACTGAGCGAATATTTCGCCGGCAAGCGTGACCGCTTCGACGTCAAACTGGATTTCAAGGGCACGGCATTCCAGAAAAAAGTCTGGGCCGCCTTGCTGACGATACCGTTCGGCGAAACCCGCAGCTATGGCCAGATCGCCGAGCAGATCGGCCACCCTTCAGCAGTGCGGGCGGTGGGCGCGGCCAACGGCCGCAATCCCATCTCCATCATCGCGCCGTGCCACCGCGTGATCGGCGCCACCGGCGCGCTGACCGGCTTTGCCGGCGGCATGCGGGCCAAGCAGGTGCTGCTGACGGTGGAGGGCTGCCTGATCGAAGGCGGCAAGGCCGTCGAAAAGATGGCCGACCGGCAGCAATCGCTGTTTGCCTGATTGCCGCCGGTGCGGGATCAGATACCTTCCCTGGTCGGCATGATCACGATCTGCTGCATGTTCACGTGCTTGGGCATGGACACGATGAAGCCGACCGTGGCGGCGATGTCTTCGGCTTTCAGGAACTCGATCGATTGGGCGGCGTTTGCCAGCCAGTCGATCGCGCCCTGGAAGGTAAAGTGGCCTTGCAGTTCGGTCTCCGTGATGCCGGGCTCGATCACCGACACGCGGATATTCTTCGGTCCCAGTTCCAGCCGCAGATGGCGCGTCAGATGGCTGACGAACGCCTTGGTGGCCGAGTACACGGCAAAGTAGCCGTACACATACTGGCTGGCGATCGACGAGGTGTTGATCAGATCCACTACCTTACCCTGCGCCGCTGCCGCTTCCAGCTGCGGCACGAAAGCCTGGATCACGCGCATGGCGCCGGTAACGTTCAGGTCGATCTGCGTTTCCCACTCACGCTGCGGCTGCGCCCCGATGGCGCCCGGCAGCATCAACCCGGCGTTGTTAAACACCAGATCCGCGTTGCCGAATTCAGCCAGCACGGCCGCCGCCGCCGCCTCGACCGAAGCAGGGTCGGTGACGTCGGTGGGGATGGCCAGCGCCGTGCCGCCCTGCGCACGGATGTCGGCGGCCAGCTGCTCCAGCGCATCCTTGCGGCGCGCCAGCAGGGCGACCCTGGCGCCGCGCGAAGCCAGCAGCAGCGCGGTGGCGCGGCCCATGCCGCTGGAAGCGCCGGTGATCACTGCGACACGGCCGGTCAGATCTTGAGCGATGGTATTCATGGTGGTTCTCCTTGCGTGGTTGGATGTTTGTCGGTTGACGGGATCCACTGTACGGATTGCCGCACCGCCCCGGTAGCCGCTGTCGGGCGACATCAATCACAACCAACGGTTGCCAATGCGATATACTCGCCAGTATCCAACCTCACTCAGAACCGCCATGGACGAACTTCGCGCGATTGCCACCTTCATCCGCGCCGCCGAGCTGGGCAGCTTCAACCGTGCCGCCAATGCGCAGGGCATCACGCCGCAGGCGGTCAGCAAAAATGTGCGGCAGCTGGAACAGTATCTGGGCGTGCGCCTGTTCCACCGCACCACGCGCAAGAGTTCACTGACCGAGGATGGCCAGCTGCTGCTGGACTCCGTGCGCACCAGCATGGAAGGCTTTACCAGCGCGCTGAACCGCGTGAAGAACGCCGCGCGCGAGGATGAGGGATTGATACGCATCAGCGCCGGCGGCGCCGTCGGACGCAAGGTGCTGATGCCGCTGGTGGCCGAGTTCAGCCGCCAGCATCCCGGCGTGACGTTCGACCTGGTGCTGGAAGACGGCGCCACCGATGCAGTCGGCGAACGCATCGATCTGGGCTTCAAGGCCGGCAATGCGCCGACCGCGCAGGTGGTGTCGCGCCGCCTGTTTCCGATCCAGCTGGTGGTGTGCGCCACGCCGGCTTATCTGCAGGCGCATGGCACGCCGCGGACCATCGAAGCGCTGGCCGGTCACCGCTGCATAGGCTACCGACAGCCGGGGACGGGACGGCCGGTGCCGTGGGAATTCCAGGTGAGCGGCGAGACGCAGTACAGGACGATGCAATACGTGGTGTGCTGCAGCGATCCGGAAGCCGAGATGCACGCGGTGCTGAGCGGCATCGGCATCGGCCAGATTGACAGCATCAACGCCACCACCAGACTGCGCAGCGGCGAACTGGTGCCGCTGCTGGCCGACAGCACCAGCGACCGCATGGGCCTGTATCTTTACTATGCCCAGCGCACCGATATGCCCAGCCGCGTGCGCCGCTTCATCGATTTTGCCGCGGAACGGCTGCGCGGCAGCGCGGATTTTCATGTGCCGGCGGCGGGGTTCGCCTAACCGATCTCCCGAAGTGCACACCCATGTGCCGGGCCGAATACTTCAGCGTGACTTTTTCAAGTGGCAGATCAACCGTTGCAGATGCCGCAAATAGCATCCAGTTTCTCAAGTGCGGCATCCAGCACCTTGCTGTGACCACCACCCCACGGGTGTTTCGTCGCACCTCGCTCCAACCAGTCAAACGATTTTGGCTGAAACGCCAGTATGTAGCCGACCTCACTTTTTGTCCCTAGGCATACCTTTCCCAACGTGTGGGCTGTGGTTCACGTAGATCATTTCGCCCTGATCAAGAACCCACTTAACGGAAGAGGAGGGCGCCATCAGAGAGCTACATTGCCGACCGCTGGAACCGCCATCACTTCACCACCGTGCTTCAACTTGTCAAACGAGGCCAACATTTCACTCAAACTCGGCTTGCGGTCGATCATCTCGGCGATGATTTTCCCGGCTGCGCAGTGATGCGAACAGGCGTGCCGTCAGCAATGCGGGCTGTCTTTGATATCACCTTATTCAAACGCAAGGCAAGGCCATTACCCCAAGTATTGGTCGAAGTCTCATTGCTTTTTGTGCCATGGCATTTTCCCCCAAACGCACAAGTTGTAGACACAACAATATGCACCCGAGTCAATGTGATACGCCCTCTTGCAGACGATCGGCTGGGCGAGCGAGAGATGACAAAAACTGACTCACTCGACCGTTACAGATTTAGCCAGGTTACGCGGCTTGTCGACGTCGGTGCCGCGCGCGACGGCGGCGTGGTAGGCGAGCAGCTGCAGCGAGACCACGTGCAGAATCGGCGACAGCAGGCCGTAGTGTTCCGGCAGCCGGATCACGTGCACGCCTTCGCCCGGGGTGATGCGCGAGTCGACGTCGGCGAATACGTACAGCTGGCCGCCGCGCGCGCGCACTTCCTGCATGTTGGATTTGAGCTTTTCGATCAGCGCGTCGTTTGGCGCCACCGTCACCACCGGCATTTCCTCCGTCACCAGCGCCAGCGGGCCATGCTTCAGTTCGCCTGCGGGATAGGCTTCGGCGTGGATATAGGAAATTTCTTTCAGCTTCAGTGCGCCTTCCAGCGCGATCGGGTAGTGCATGCCGCGGCCGAGGAAGAGGGCGTTTTCCTTGCGCGCGAAGTCTTCGGCCCAGGCGATGATCAGCGGTTCCAGCGCCAGCACGGACGAGATGGCAACCGGCAGGTGACGCATGGCTTTCAGGTGGGTGGTTTCTTCCTCGTCGCTGAGGCGGCCGTTGACTTGCGCCAGCGCCAAGGTCAGCAGGAATAGCGCGGCCAGCTGGGTGGTGAAAGCTTTGGTCGAGGCCACGCCGACTTCGACGCCAGCACGGGTGATGTAGGCCAGTTTGCATTCGCGCACCATGGCGCTGGTGGCGACGTTGCAGATGGTCAGTGTGTGTTCCATGCCCAGGCTGCGCGCGTGCTTGAGCGCGGCCAGGGTGTCGGCCGTTTCGCCGCTCTGCGAGATGGTGACCACCAGGGTGTTCGGATGCGGCACGCTGTCGCGGTAGCGGTATTCGGAGGCGATTTCGACATTGACCGGGATTTTGGCCACCGATTCGATCCAGTATTTGGCGGTTAGGCCGGAATAGTAGCTGGTGCCGCAGGCCAGGATCAGCACACGGTCGATCTGTTTGAAGACGTTGTAGGCGCCGTCGCCGAACAGCTCGGGCATGATGCCGGTGACGCCGTCCAGGGTGTCGCCGATCACGCGCGGTTGTTCGAAGATTTCCTTTTGCATGTAGTGACGGTACGGCCCCAGCTCGGCAGCGCCGGTGTGCGCCTGCACGGTTTTCACTTCGCGCTGCACCTGCTTGCCGTTGGCGTCGACGATCCAGACGCGTCCCAGCTGCAGGTCGACCACGTCGCCTTCTTCCAGGTAGATGATCTGGTCGGTGGTGCCGGCCAGCGCCATGGCGTCGGAGGCGACGAAGTTTTCGCCCTGGCCCAGGCCGACGATCAGCGGCGAACCCTGGCGCGCGGCCACCACGCGGTGCGGTTCTTCGCGGCAGAACACGGCGATCGCATACGCGCCTTGCAGACGTTTGACGGCTTGCTGCACGGTGTCGAACAGGTCGCCGTTGTACATGTGGTCGACCAGGTGGGCGATCACTTCGGTGTCGGTCTGGCTCTGGAACACGTAGCCGAGCGCGGTCAGTTCGGCGCGCAGTTCGTCGTGGTTTTCAATGATGCCGTTGTGGACCAGCGCGATGCGCGCCTGCTCGGCCGACGGCGAGAAGTGCGGATGGGCGTTGTGCGACGCCGGCGCGCCGTGCGTGGCCCAGCGCGTGTGCGCGATGCCGGTGAATCCTTGCAGGTGCACTTCTTCGACCTGTTTTTGCAGGTCGGCCACGCGCGAGGTGCTGCGCGAACGCTGCAGTTTGCCATCCACGTGCAGGGCGACGCCGCAGGAGTCGTAGCCGCGGTATTCCAGACGTTTCAAGCCTTCGAGCAGGACAGGGGTGATGTTGCGTTGCGCTACCGCGCCGACGATGCCGCACATGGTGAACCTCTTAGTTATTTGATGAAACCATCGTATTTCAGCGGTAATGAAATATGCTTTCTAAATTTCCCACCAAATGCAATAAAATTTCGCGATACTGATATCATGAAATTTTCTTTCATTTTTTGATTTAATTTTTATGGATGAGATAGATCGCCGTATTTTGAATGCTCTGCAAATGGATGCGTCGCAGACGAACGCCGAGCTGGCAGCCACTGTGCACGTGTCGCCGCCGACGTGTTTGCGCAGGGTCAAACAGTTGACCGAAAGCGGTGTGATCCAACGCCAGGTCGCCATCGTGGCGCCGGAAAAGGTGGGGCCCAGTTTGACCGCCATTGTGGAAATCTCGCTGGATGTGCAGGCTGCCGAGCGCATGGCGCAATTCGAAAGCCTGGTCGCCGACGAAGCGGCGGTACTGCAATGCTATCGCGTGGCGCCGGGGCCGGATTTCGTGCTGGTGGTGCAGGTCGCCGATATGCCGGCCTACCACGCGCTGGCGCACCGTGTGTTCACCAGTAATGCGAACGTGCGCAATGTGAAGGCGTATTTCTCCACTTTCCGTAGCAAATTCGAGACACGCATCGCTGTGTGAATAACGCTGTGCATAAGGCTGGAATAAAGTTGTACGCAGTTATCCTTTATATACGCACAAGCTATACACCTGCTTATCCCTTGCATTTGCACAGGCTTGCCCACAAGGATGTACACAGGCTTTACCTACTTCAACATGGTTTCTCATAGTATTCAGAATGCAGCAGAGTTATCCATGCGTTATCCGCATTATTTCATCTGCTTTTGCACAGCTTTATGCACAGCCACCAAAGTTATTCCGCAGTTATCAGCCGCTTATCCTTCAGTTACCCAGATGTTTACTCACAGAGTTATGCACATTTGCAGAAAACTGAGGCGGGGTTGCCCGGAAAACGCACAATGCCAGTGCTGTAAACCTGCGCCTTAAAAATACGCTGAGCTTACCCACCTGTTTTCCTGCTCTTACTCAGGCTTTACACACATGTTTATCCACAAATAAAAACGGCGCCCGATGGACGCCGTTGTGGAAAACCGTCTGCTTGCGGTTATTTTTTGGTCTTTACCGGGCGGACCCAGTTTTCGATAGTGATCTGGCGCGGACGCGAGATGGTCAGCTTGCCGGCCGGCGCGTCCTTGGTCAGCGTGGTACCGGCGCCCAGGGTGGCGCCTTTGCCCACCGTCACCGGCGCCACCAGTTGGCTGTCGCTGCCGATGAAGGCGTCGTCTTCGATCACGGTGCGGGACTTGTTGGCGCCGTCGTAGTTGCAGGTGATGGTGCCAGCGCCGATGTTGACGCGCGCGCCGATGGTGGCGTCGCCGATGTAGGCCAGGTGGTTGGCCTTGCTGTGCGCGGCCACCTGGCCGTTTTTGATTTCGACGAAGTTACCCACATGGACGTCTTCCGCCAGCACGGTGCCGGGACGCAGGCGCGCATACGGGCCGATGATGGAGACTTCTCCCACCACCGCATCTTCGATGTGGCAGAACGGCTTGATCTGCGCGCCGGCCAGGATGCGCGCGTTGATGATCACGCTGTTGGCGGCCACGGTCACGCCGTCGCCCAGTTCAACCTTGCCTTCAAACACGCAGCCGACGTCGATGGTCACATCGCGGCCACAGACCAGTTCGCCGCGCACGTCGATGCGCGCCGGATCCAGCAAGGTCACGCCCTGTTCCAGCAGCCGGTTGGCGATGTTGCGCTGGTGGATGCGTTCAAGCTCGGCCAGCTGCACCTTGCTGTTGACGCCGGCAACTTCCCACACCGCCGCCGGCTGGGCCGACACCACCGGCACGCCATCCGCCACGGCCAGCGCGACGATATCGGTCAGGTAGTACTCGCCCTGGGCGTTGTCATTCCTGATGGCGCTCAGCCACTGCTTCAGTTTGACGGTCGGCGCGACCATGATACCGCTGTTGATTTCCTTGATGGCGCGCTCGGCCTCGCTGGCGTCCTTTTGCTCGACGATGCGGACGATCTGGCCCTGCTCGCGGACGATGCGGCCCAGGCCGAACGGATCGTCCTGCTCCACCGTGAGGATGCCGAGCTTGTCGTTGCCGGCCACGTCCACCAGCTGCTGCAGCGTCGCGGCGCTGGTCAGCGGCACGTCGCCGTACAGGATCAGGGTGGGGACGCTGTCGTCCAGTTGCGGCAGCGCTTGCATCACCGCGTGGCCGGTGCCCAACTGCTGTTCCTGCAGCGCCATGGCGACCGGTTCCGGCTGTTTGGCAAGCAACTCCTGCACGGCTGCGCCGCCATGTCCGTAAATCACGCATACTTTGGCCGAAGCGTGCTGGTTCGACACACTGCGCGCCGTGTCCAGCACATGCTGCAACAGCGGCTTGCCCGCCAATGGATGCAACACTTTCGGCAGCGCGGATTGCATACGCTTGCCCATGCCGGCGGCGAGGATAACTACATTCATAGGTGCGGAATCGGGAGAGTTAATCAATGCGAAAGTCTAACATGCGACTGTCTGGCGGCCGGACGTTCTACGGCCTGTTTCTGCTGATGCTGATGGCTGCGATGACAGCCTGCAGCTCGCTCAGGCTGGCCTACAACAACGGCGACACGTTGCTGTACTGGTGGATCGACGGCTATGTCGATCTCAACGGCGATCAGAAGGAGTGGGTCAAGGACGATATCGACAAGCTGTTCCGCTGGCACCGCAAGACCCAGCTCAACGATTACATACAGTTGCTGCAGACGGCCCAGCGCCAGTTGACGGTCGGGCCGACCCAGGCCGATCTGCAAACCGATTTCGACGAGATCAAGAAGCGCACGCAGTCGCTGCTGATGAAGGCCGCGCCGGAACTGGCCGACCTGGCGCGTTCGCTGCAACCCGACCAGATCACCGCGCTGGAGCGCAAGTTCGCCTCCAACAACGCCGAATTCCGCAAGAAAAACATGCGCGGCGACGCCGAGGCGCAGCAGCGCTTCCGCTACAAGAAATCGATGGATCAGTTCGAGCTGTGGTTCGGCGGTTTCACCTCAGAACAGGAAGAGGCGATCCGCAAGGCGTCCGATGCGCGCCCGCTGAATAACGAGATATGGCTGGATGAGCGCATCCGCCGCCAGAAAGCCATCGTCGCGCTGGCGCGCAAGGTGCAGGCGGAAAAAATGAGCAAGGAAGCGACCACCGCCGCGATCCAGGAGCTGATCAAGGATGGCTTCGAACGGCTCGACAAATCCGAGCGCAGCGCCTTCTTCGATGCTTACGAGGCCGCCAATCTGAAACTGGTGCTGACCGTGATCCAGCTGGCCACGCCGGTGCAGAAAGCCCACGCGCAAAAGCGCATGCAGGGCTGGATCGACGACTTCCGCACCCTGGCGGCCGACCAGCGCTGACCCTGCCTGTGATATGATGGCCTGTTGAATCAAAGACTTAGATCACAGAGCCACATGTCCAGGAAGCCCGTCAGCAAATCCGCCAAGCCCGCCAAAGTCCCGGTCCACGGTCCCCAGCACGCCAATCAGGTGCGCATCATTGGTGGACAGTGGAAACGCACACCGCTGCCGGTGCTGAGCGCGCTGGGCCTGCGCCCGACCCCGGACCGCGTGCGCGAAACCGTGTTCAACTGGATCAACCATTTGCGCGATGGCGAGTGGGCCGGCACCCAGGTGCTGGATCTGTTCGCCGGCAGCGGCGCGCTCGGCTTCGAGGCGGCCAGCCGCGGCGCGCAGTCGGTCACCATGATCGACGCCAATGCCCAGGTCACGCGCCAGCTGGAAGAGATCAAGCTCAAGCTGAAAGCCGAGAACGTCACCATCACGCGCGGCGATGCGCTGGCGGCCGCGCAATCGGCCGCCGCGCGCGGCCAGCAGTTCGATCTGATTTTCCTCGATCCGCCTTACCAGCAAGGCTTGCTTGAACGTAGTTTGCCATTGTGTGCCAAACTACTGAAAGCCGGTGGCCTGGTGTACGCCGAATCCGGGCTGGCGCTGGAGTTCGCCGAGGGCGAAGCACCCGATTGGCTGGCGCCATGGGAAGTCATTCGCGCCGACAAGGCCGGCATGGTGTTCTATCATTTATTAAAATACACAGCTTAAAACGACGCGATCTGGGGTGAAAACTGCCCTAAATTAAGGCGAATTTAAGCGAAAAGCCGTTTTTCGGGCATAATGCGCGTTCTATATTGGTGCATATGCAGGGAGCCTAAATGGTAACAGCTGTTTATCCGGGAACTTTCGATCCGCTGACCCGTGGTCACGAAGATCTGGTGCGTCGCGCATCGGGTCTGTTCGACACGCTGGTGGTCGGCGTGGCGGACAGCCAGAACAAGAAGCCTTTTTTCTCGCTCGCTGAACGGCTGGAGATTGCCAACGAAGTCCTGGGCCATTATCCGAATGTGAAGGTGGAGAGTTTCTCCGGCCTGCTCAAGGATTTCGTGCGCGAGCACGATGCGCGCGTGATCGTGCGCGGCCTGCGCGCCGTGTCCGACTTCGAGTACGAGTTCCAGATGGCGGGCATGAACCGCTACCTGTTGCCGGACGTCGAAACCATGTTTTTGACGCCGTCCGACCAGTATCAATTTATCTCCGGCACCATCGTGCGCGAAATCGCCATGCTGGGCGGGGATGTGTCCAAATTTGTGTTCCCTTCGGTCGACCGTTGGCTGCAAAAGAAGATTGCCGCCACGCGCGCCGAGTAAGCGAGTCCTGCCATGTCTTTGATGATCACCGACGACTGTATCAATTGCGACGTTTGCGAGCCCGAGTGCCCGAACGACGCGATTTACATGGGCGCGGAAATTTACGAAATCAATCCCGATAAATGCACCGAGTGCGTCGGCCACTTCGATGAGCCGCAGTGCCAGCAGGTGTGCCCGGTCAGCTGCATCCCGTTCAATCCCGAACGCCGCGAAACCAAGGAACAGTTGTTCGCCAAGTTCGAGCTGTTGCAGGCCGCCAAGGCCTGACAGGCCAAAAAAGCATGACCGTGCGGCGGGGACGCGCCGCGCTCTCTCAGCGGTGGTATAGTCGGTCAGGTCCAACCCTGGAGACATACATGAACCGTAGACAAATCCTGCGCGGCCTGGTTGCTGCCGCCCTATTTGCCAGCCTGCCCGCATTTGCCGCCATCGATGTGGCCGGCGTGAAATTCGATGACACCACCACCGTCGCCGGCCAGCCGCTCAAGCTGAATGGCGCCGGCCTGCGCACCAAGTTCGTGTTCAAGGTGTATGCGGCCGGCCTGTACCTGACCGAGAAGAAAACCAGCGTGGCCGAGGTACTGGCCGTGCCCGGCCCGCGCCGCGTGGCCATCACCATGCTGCGCGACGTGCCGTCGGAGGATTTCGGCAAAGCCTTTACCGAGGGCTTGAACGCCAATACCAGCAAGGAAGAGCGCAACAAGATCTTGCCGCAGATCATGAAGTTCGGAGAAATCTTCGCGCAGACGCCGACGCTGAAGAAAGGCGACCAGCTGACGCTGGACTGGACGCCGAACGAAGGTACCCAGTGCTACCTGAATGGAAAGAAAATCGGCGAGATGATGCCGGACCAGGCGTTTTATAACGCCGTGCTGCGTATTTGGCTAGGTGATAAGCCGGTGGACAGTTCGCTCAAGCCGGCCTTGTTAGGCGAAAAATAATGTTGCGTTGCGATATACAGGCTTAAGTACGCGTCGCCAGCGCGCGCTGTTTCACCGCCAGCACGGCAGCACGCGCGCAACCGCGCAGCAATGGCTTGAACAGGGTCAGCAAGCCGCCAGCGGCTGCGATAAGCAGCGCCAGCTCAACGGCTTGAAACAATGAAAAATCTTGTATTGCGGAAATCATGATGGACATGGTGTAGCGCTAACCTATAGAATCTGATGTAACTATAGTGCGCCGCAACATAAGTATCCAATTAACTTTCTCGATAACAATTATGTGTTTCGTGAATGGGATATGTTATGTTGACCTAACTTTCTATCTGACTGAGCCGCCATGAGCTTTCTGACGCTGGACCTGAACCTGTTGCGCGTGTTCGACGCGGTGATGACGGAACAAAATCTGACCCGCGCCGCCGGCCACCTGGCCATGACCCAGCCGGCCGTCTCCAACGCCATCAAGCGGCTGCGCGAGAGCCTGGGCGACGAATTGCTGATCCGCACCGCCTACGGCGTCAAGCCAACCCCGCGCGCCGAGCAGCTGTGGCCGTCCGTGCGCAGCGCGCTGGCCAGTCTGGAGGCAGCGGTGGCGCCGGAAACTTTCGATGTCTCGGCCGCCCACGCGACCTTCCGGATGGCGATGGCCGACGCCACCGCCGCCATGTGGCTGCCCTCGCTGATGCGCTCGATCGAAAGCGAGGCGCCCGGCGTCAACGTGCGCATGGTGCCGCTGACCACGCGCGAACCGCGGCCGATGCTGCTGCGCGGCGATATCGACCTGGCGGTCGGCTTCTTCCCTGGCGTCGCCGCCCAGCTTTCGTACGAAACCGGTTCGCCGATCCGCCACGAGCGCCTGTATTCCGGTAAATATGTGTGCGTGATGCGGCGTGACCATCCGCTGTCCAAGGTCGAGCTGACGCTGGAAAATTATTGCGCCGCCAATCACCTGCTGGTCAGCTTCTCCGGCCGCGCCCACGGCCTAGTGGACGAGGCGCTGGCCCAGTTGCAGCGCGAGCGCCGCATTTTGCTGACGGTGAACCAGTTCTTCACCGCCGGCCGCGTGGTGGCCAATTCCGACCTGATCACCGTGCTGCCGCGCCACCTGATCGCCGCCACCGGCATGACCGACGCGCTGGTGCACAAGGAGCTGCCGTTCCCGCTGCCGGCCGTGCACCTGGACATGCTGTGGCACGAACGCGATGCGCGCAGCCCGGCGCACAAGTGGCTGCGCATGCATCTGGAAAAAATGAACTCGGTCACCCAGAGCAGGGTGGCCAATCCGCCCACCCCGCCGGCGTCTTCGCGCTGATCAGTGGCTGGAGCGGTAGCCGATACGGAAACCGCCCCAGTGCTTGCCGTTCACATAAATCGGCGCCGACAGGTCGTGCATCACCTCGCCGGTATCGCGCTTGTAGGTCTGTAGCAGGAACGGCTTGGTATTCGAGCCGCAACGCTTGCCGGTGCGGTCGCTGAAGATGCGCTTGGTGCGGTTGTTGACGATGTCGACATCGTAATCCCCCGTCAGCGGCTGCGAAAACTTCTTGTTGTGGGTGGGGAAATAACCATTGTTGTCCACAGCGCCGGCGTAGGCCAGCTGCGGCATGGCCTGCAGCAAGCCTTCCTGCAGCGGCGGCAGCACGCGGTCGGTGAAGTCGTCGAACTTGGTCTTGAACTTGGGCGGATCGGTGTTCGGAATCTGCACATAGGAACGGTCCCACAAGGCCTCGCGCGCGATCTTGCCGCTGCTTAGCGCCTGCTCGAACAGCTTGCCCACTTCCGCCGCCGCGCGCTGAGCCGCCTCGCGGATCTCGTCATGCGAGGTTTCGATCGCCGATTCGCCCAGCGCGCCGGTGATGATTTCCGCCCGTTCCGCCAGCGCCATCGCCGAACTGGCCGCGCGCGGCAGTTCCTTTTCGGTCGACAGCAGGCTGTCGCGGATGCTCTGGATGGCGGCGGCGATTTCCTCGGTGGTGACGACGTGCTCGCGCGAGGCGCGGGCGATTTCGCCGATCTGGCTTTCCGACACGCCCGACGATTCCTCGATATTGCCGAGCAGTCCGTGCACGGTTTCCACGTTGCCGGCCGCCTCGCTGACCTTGCTGGCCAGCGCGTTCATGCCGGACGCGGCCCTCTCCGCCTGCTGATTAATCTCGCGCACCATGGTGCTGATTTCGTCGGTGGCTTCCTTGGTGCGCAACGCCAGCTGGCGTACTTCGCTGGCGACCACGGCAAAACCACGGCCCTGTTCGCCGGCGCGCGCCGCCTCGATGGCGGCATTCAGCGCCAGCAGGTTGGTGCGCGCGGAGATTTCGCTGATCGCCTCGGTGAAACCGTAAATTTTGCGGGAATTGCTTTGCAGCTCGGACATGACCGCCGCGGCGGTCTGCGCATCTTCGCGCGCGGTGCGGATGCGTTGCAAGCCGTTGTCGGCTTCGGTACGGCCGGCCACGGTCTCGCCGCGCACCTGGGCGGCGATTTTCGCGGCGCGCTCGGCGTTGGCGGCGATGCGCTCGGTGGTGTCGGCGTTCTGGCTGGAGCTGTGAACGATGCCGCCGGCGGTGCTGACGTCCTGTTCGAGTTTCTTTTTGACCGAGTCGACGAAATACGAGGTTTCCGCCGCGCCTATCATGATGGCGTCGATTTCCTCGCCGACGGTGTGGGCGAAATGCCGCACGCCGCCTTCGTCGCTGTTCTGGCGCGCGCCCAGCCAGGCGATGGCGGCACCGCCCAGCGCGGCCGGAATGGCGGCAGTGACCGGTCCGCTTCCCATCAAATTGAACAAGTATGCGAGACAGGTGCCGCCTGCCGTCGCCCCCACCATCCACAATCCACGTTGCACCAGCTTATGCTGCAATTGCTTCATCTGTCTCCCCGTTTCTCAGAACAGGCGCCTAGGGCGGCCGGACTTATTTTATTTCTACGATGCTATTTTATGGGCAACTTGGTGGTATTCTTGACTTCCTCCATGACAGCATACGTGTGCGTCTCGCGTACGCCCTTCTGGAGCAGGGTTTTCCCCAGGAATTCGCGGTACGCCGCCATGTCCTTGACGCGCGCCTTGACCAGATAGTCGAAGCCGCCGGCAACCATGTGGCATTCCAGCACTTCCGGGATCACCTGCACGCTGTGTTTAAAGGCATCGAACACTTCCGGCGTAGTACGGTCGAGCACGACTTCGATGAACACCAGCAGGGACACATCCAGCAGCTGCGGATTCAGCTGCGCGGTGTAGCCCATGATATACCCGGACTCGTGCAGCTTGCGCACGCGTTCCAGACAGGCGGCGGGCGACAGGTTCACCCGCGCGGCCAGCTCCACGTTGGAGATACGGCCATCGCTCTGCAATTCCATCAAGATTTTTTTGCTGATCTTGTCTAACATTTACGTGAACCCCCCAGATAAATATTATTTGGTTAAATTGTCTCACTAAAAACTATCTATTGCTAGTCCTTCGTATTACCAGAATTAATCCCGAAGGATTCACTCTACAATCGAATCATTAGCAGTTCGCCTTTTTCACGCTCGCCAGCGCCGCTGACGGGCGTGTTTTTACGTGTGGCTGCTCAAAACTATTCTTTTGAGAGTTCGTTCCCATGCAAGCTGTTACCACCGGTTTTACCCCGTTTGCCGCCCTGCAGGCTGAAATCCTGCGCGATCCGTCGCCGCTGCGCGCGGCCGTCACCGCCGCCTATCGCAAGGATGAGGCCAGCGCCGTCCACTGGCTGCTGGATCAGCTGAAAAATCACGACGATGCAAGTCTGCAACAGGCGCAGCAGCTGGCGCATAAGCTGGTCAGCCAGGTGCGCGCCCAGCGCACTCGCGCCTCCGGCGTCGACGCGCTGATGCACGAATTTTCGCTGTCGTCGGAAGAAGGCGTGGCGCTAATGTGCCTGGCCGAAGCCCTGTTGCGTATTCCCGACAGCGCCACCGCCGACCGCCTGATCGCCGACAAGATCAGCAAGGGCGACTGGCGCAAGCACCTGGGCGAATCGCCGTCGCTGTTCGTCAACGCGGCCACCTGGGGCCTGCTGATCACCGGCAAACTGGTCTCGACCAACAGCGAGAACGGCCTGGGTTCGGCGCTGACCAAGCTGATCGCCAAGGGCGGCGAGCCGCTGATCCGCAAGGGCGTGGACCTGGCGATGCGCATGTTGGGCAATCAGTTCGTCACCGGCCAGACCATCGATGAGGCGATCAAGAACGGCCAGGCCAACGAGGCGCGCGGCTACCGCTATTCCTACGACATGCTGGGCGAGGCGGCGCTGACCGAGGCCGACGCCAAAAATTACTACGCCGCCTACGAAACCGCGATCCACGCGATCGGCAAGGCGTCCAACGGCCGCGGCATCCGCAACGGCCCCGGCATTTCGGTGAAGCTGTCGGCGCTGCACCCGCGCTACAGCCGCGCCCAGCACGCGCGCGTGATGCGGGAACTGTTGCCGCGCATGCGCGCGCTGGTGCTGCTGGCCAAGCAGTACAACATCGGCCTGAACATCGATGCGGAAGAGGCCGACCGCCTGGAACTGTCGCTGGACCTGATGGAAGCGCTGGCGCGCGACCCGGAACTGGCCGGCTTCGAGGGCATCGGCTTCGTGGTGCAGGCGTACCAGAAACGCTGCCCGTTCGTAATCGATTTCCTGATCGACCTGGCCAAGCGCAGCGGCCGCAAATTCATGGTGCGCCTGGTGAAGGGCGCTTACTGGGATGCGGAAATCAAGCGCGCCCAGGTGGACGGCATGAGCGGCTATCCGGTCTACACCCGCAAGGTCTACACCGACCTGTCGTACCTGACCTGCGCCCAGCGCCTGCTGGCGGCCACCGACGTGATCTATCCGCAGTTCGCCACCCACAACGCGCAGACGCTGTCGACCATCTACACCTGGGCCAAGCGCGACGGCATCACCGACTACGAATTCCAGTGCCTGCACGGCATGGGCGAATCGCTGTACGACCAGGTGGTGGGCAAGGACAATCTGGACAAGGCCTGCCGCATCTACGCGCCGGTCGGCACCCACGAAACCCTGCTGGCCTACCTGGTGCGCCGCCTGCTGGAAAACGGCGCCAACTCGTCGTTCGTCAACCAGATCGTCGACGAAGCGATTCCGATCGAATCGCTGCTGAAAGATCCGGTCGCCACCGCGCGTGAACTGGGCGGCAAGCCGCACGGCGGCATCGCCCTGCCGCTGGACATGTTCGGCGCCGAGCGCAAGAACTCGGCCGGCTTCGACCTGGCCAATGAAAACGTGCTGCGCGAACTGTCGCAAGCGCTGGCCCAGCCGCGCAGCTGGCATGCCGCGCCGCTGCTGGCGGGCGGCCTGAGCGCCGGTCAGCCGGTGCTGAACGTCACCAACCCGGCACAGCGCGGCGACATCGTCGGCCAACTGGTCGAGGCCAGCGCCACCGACGTCGAAACCGCGCTGACCAGCGCCAGCAATTTCGCCATGGACTGGCAGACCACCGAGCCGTCGCAACGCGCGGCCGCCCTGCGCCAAGCCGCCGACCTGTTCGAGGCCAACGCCACCGAACTGATGACCCTGGCCATCCGCGAAGCCGGCAAATCGCTGCCGAACGCCATCGCCGAAATCCGCGAAGCGGTCGACTTCCTGCGCTATTACGCCGGCGAAGTGGCGAACGCGTCGAACACGCTGGCGCTGGGTCCGGTGACCTGCATCAGCCCGTGGAACTTCCCGCTGGCGATCTTTACCGGCCAGGTGGCCGCCTCGCTGGCGGCCGGCAACGTGGTGCTGGCCAAGCCGGCTGAACAGACCCCGCTGATCGCCCATCGCGCGGTCGAGCTGATGCACGAAGCCGGCATTCCGCGCGCCGCGCTGCAATTCCTGCCGGGCCGCGGCGAGGTGGTGGGTGCCGCGCTGACGTCGGACAGCCGCGTCAAGGGCGTGATCTTCACCGGCTCGACCGAAGTGGCGCAGCTGATCAACCGCACCCTGGCCAAGCGCGCCGCCGCCGAAAACGCCGACATCCCGCTGATCGCCGAAACCGGCGGTCAGAACGCCATGATCGTCGACTCGTCGGCGCTGCCGGAACAGGTGGTGCAGGATGCGATTTCGTCGGCCTTCGACAGCGCCGGCCAGCGCTGCTCGGCGTTGCGCGTGCTGTTCCTGCAGGAAGATATCGCCGACAAGACCATCAAAATGCTGAAAGGCGCCATGCTGGAACTGAAAGTCGGCTCACCGGACCGCCTGGCGACCGACATCGGCCCGGTGATCGACGCCGAAGCGCAGCAAAACCTGCAGGCCCACATCAACAAGCTGAAAGCCACTGCGGTCGATTACTACTCGCTGGACCTGCCGCCGGACGTGACCGTCGCCGGCACCTTCGTGCCGCCGACCGTGCTGGAAATCCGCTCGCTGGCCGAACTGACCCAGGAAGTATTCGGCCCGGTGATGCACGTGATCCGCTACAAGCGCGCCGATTTGCCGAAAGTGGTGGAGCAGATCAACGCCTCCGGCTTTGGCCTGACGCTGGGCGTGCATTCGCGCATCGACGAAACCATCGACTACATCGCCGAGCGCGCGCATGTCGGCAATATCTACATCAACCGCAACATCGTCGGCGCGGTGGTGGGCGTGCAACCGTTCGGCGGCGAAGGCAAATCCGGCACCGGCCCGAAAGCCGGCGGTCCGCTCTACCTGAAACGCCTGCAACGCGGCGCGGTGACGGCGCCGGTGCACGAGCGCCAGGCCACGCCATCGCTGGATGCACTGGTGGTCTGGTCGAAAATGCACGGCCACGAGCGCATCGCCAGCCTGGCTGAGCAATACAGCCGCACCACCATGCTGGGCAGTCAGATCGCCCTGCCGGGCCCGACGGGCGAGCGCAACACGCTGGCGCTGGTGGCCCGTGGCACTGTCGCCTGCATGGCCGGCACCCTGGAGGGCTTGCTGAATCAACTGGCGGCGGCACTGGCGACCGGCAACATCGCCCTGGTGAGCGGCGCGACGGCGGCCTTGCTGCCAAATGATCTGCCGGCGGCGGTGCGGGACCGCATCCAGACCGTTCCGGCGCTGGAAAACAGCGAGTTCCAGATCGCGCTGGTGGAATCGATGATGGCCAAGAGCCAGCACAACCCGCTGGCGGCCCGTAACGGCGCCCTGGTGAGCCTGATCAGCACCAACGAGGAGAGCAGCATCCCCCTGTGGCGTCTGCTGGCTGAGCGCGCCCTGTGCGTCAACACCACCGCCGCAGGCGGCAACGCCAGCCTGATGACGCTGCAAGCGTCCTAAATAGTCGGGGTCAGGGCCGACATTCGGACATTTGATCGGTTGCGAATCAATATCCGAATGTCGGCTCTGACCCCGACTTGCAGAAGTTGTAAATCACTTCGAAGGCGTAGCGCGAGGCTACGGTTTTGATGAAGTGCATGAAATCCACCGCCGCATCGTCGTTGGCGTTGTCCGAGATCGTTCTGATCACTGCAAACGGTATTCCCAGCTCGAAACACACCTGGGCCACTGCCGCTCCTTCCATTTCCACTGCCAATACTGACGGTATGGCTGCTTTCAGGGCTTGAATCTGGCCGGGTTTGCCTATGAACTGGTCGCCGCTGGCGATCAGGCCGCGATGTACGCGCGTAACCGGCGCCGCGGCAGCGGCCAGTCTGTCAGTCAGATGGACGTCGGTGGCGAATTGCGACAGGCCGGTCAACGGGATTTCAAATCGCGGAAACAGCGGGCTGGCATCGAAGTCGTGCTGGATCAGCTGTTCCGCCACCACGATGTCGCCAACGGTGACGTTTTTATCGCCGCTTCCCGCCACGCCGGTGAAGACGATGTGCGTAACTCCGAACTTCTCCACAAGGATTGCCGCCGTCATGGCGGCGGCAACCTTGCCTATACGCGATAAAACACACACAGCGTCGATTTCCCACAGCTTTCCGGCCGTGTACTCCCTCATCCCATAAAAGTGCTTAAAAGGGCTCTCAAGGGCTTCTATGAGGCCGTGCTGTTCTTCAGCCAGGGCGCTGATGATGCCTAAACGCATGTTTTTTCTTTCTGAGCTGTGGAGAGCTACGCATTTTTCCACAACGCGTAGCGAAAAAAACTGAATTCTAAGGCGTTTTTAGGTGTGCAGATCGCTTTCAGATGCCAAGCAGGGCTGTATTTTCGTCTGCGGATTCGCAGAATGCGCGGTATTAGTTGTTTACAAAAGCTTTATATAAACATAGTGGTAGTAGTAAACGTGTAAGTTGCTGTGGATAAGTCGTGTATACGTTTACAAATCATTTGTTTACGGCGTAAACAAGGTGCTGAATAAGCGCTGTATCAGTTCAGGAATAAATTCTGGATAAAAATAGAGCCTGTGGCCAATCGAGTGGTTTGATCACATCCCATCCTGTGGATATCCAATCACTTATTCACAGGAGCGGACTAATTTTCAGCGGTTTTGGCCACTTTGGGCGGTTTGGCGTAGTAGTTGTAGTGATTCCGGCCATCTTGTTTGGCGGAATACATCGCCTGGTCGGCGTGTTTCATCAGCGTATCGGCGTCGCCACCGGCATCCGGGTCGAGCGCGATGCCGATACTGCCCAAAATATGGGCGGTGTCATCGCCAGGGGAGTAATTGCGGTCTGCGTAGGATGTGCCCAACACATCGGTTCGGCTGGAGGCCGCCAACGCAATCTCTTTGGCATCGATAAACATCAACGACAGTACATGCGCTTCCATCGGCCTCACATAGTGTTCGGTCTGGGTTTTGGCGGACAGTTCGCGTTCGACGTAGGAGCTGCGGAATTGGCTGACCACGACCGTGATGGCAATTGCCGCGATCAAAAAAAGGCCGGTGAGCAGGTGTAGCCGAAAGCGCAGATAAGCCGGCGACCAAGTTTTTCCTGTGCGGAGGACGAAAGGACTCCGGGCGGTTTGTTTGTCATTTCAGTATGTCGGGTTTCAAGGGGGGCCAGCCGGTGACGCCTGAGGTTTTTAGGGTTAAGGTTTACGCTAAAGATGAATATAAAAATAGTGATAGTTGTTAACACCGACACTTTTCTGTGGATAAGTAGCCATTTGAACGTAAAATCAGGTGTTTACGGGATGCATAAGCGGGCGCGTAAACCTTGTACTGGGACAGGGACGGTTTTTGGATAAAAAAACGGGTCCAAAAAAATCCACGGTTTACGCACATTCGATACCTGTGGATATGCATAGACTTATCCACAGCACCTGGGGGGCTTTTTTGGAATCAGCAGGCAGCTATGACTACATCATCATCGGCGCAGGTTCCGCAGGCTGCGTCCTCGCCAACCGGCTCAGTGCCGATCCCAATCTGGAAATTCTGCTGATCGAAGCCGGCGGGCGAGACGATTACGTCTGGATCCATATTCCTGTCGGCTATCTGCACTGCATCGACAATCCGCGCACCGACTGGAAATTCCGCACCGAAGCCGATCCCGGCCTTGGCGGCCGCAGCCTGCTATACCCGCGTGGCAAGGTGCTGGGCGGGAGTTCTTCCATCAACGGCATGATTTACATGCGTGGCCAGGCCGGCGATTACGACCGCTGGGCCGAACTGACCGGCGATGCCAGCTGGCGCTGGGAGTCGGTGCTGCCGCTGTTCAAAAAGAGCGAAGATTATTACGGCGGTCCGTCGGAATTTCACGGCGCCGGTGGTTTGTGGCGCGTGGAAAAACAGCGTTTATCGTGGCAGATACTGGATGCGTTCCGCGACGCGGCGGAGCAGGTCGGCATACGTAAAACCGATGATTTCAACCGCGGCGACAACGCCGGTTGCGGCTATTTCGACGTCAACCAGAAACGCGGCATCCGCTGGAATACGGCCAAGGCGTTTCTGCGGCCGGCGTCGAAACGGCCGAATCTGACCATCATGACCGGCTGCCATGTGGAACGCCTGCAAATTGGAGCGGGCGAAAACGGACCGGCGTGCAGCGGCGTGATTTTTACCGGCGGCGGCACGCAATATTCCGCCAGCGCCAGCAAGGAAACCCTGGTGGCGGCCGGTGCCATCGGGACGCCGCAGATTTTGCAATGCTCGGGCATCGGCCCGGCGGAGCGGCTGCATCAGCTCGGCATTCGGCCGCTGGTCGACCTGCCCGGCGTGGGCGAAAACCTGCAAGACCATTTGCAGCTGCGCATGGTCTACAAGCTGGGCAAGAATGCGCGCACCTTGAATACGATGGCTGCCAGCTGGTTCGGCAAGATGCGTATCGGGCTCGAGTATGCGATGTTCCAGAGCGGGCCGATGTCGATGGCGCCCTCGCAGCTGGGCGCGTTTGCGAAGTCGAATGGCGCCGAGCGCACGCCGAACCTGCAATATCACGTGCAGCCGCTGTCGCTGGAAAAGTTCGGCGATCCGTTGCACACGTTTCCCGCCTTTACGGCCAGCGTGTGCAATCTGCGGCCGACCTCGCGCGGCCACGTGCGCATCGCCAGCGCCGATCCATATGCGCCGCCGAAGATCGCGCCGATGTATCTGAGCACGGCGCAAGACCGTAAAACCGCCGCCGAGGCGCTGCAGCTGACCCGTCGCATCGTCGCCGCGCCGGCCATGCAAGCGTTTGCGCCGGAAGAGTTCAAGCCCGGCAGCCAATACCGCAGCGACGAGGAACTGGCCGCGGCCGCCGGCGCCATCGGCACCACGATTTTTCACCCGGTGGGCACCTGCCGCATGGGGCGCGCCGACGATCCTGGCGCGGTGGTCGATGGCCAGCTGCGTGTCAAGGGCGTGGCCGGGTTGCGTGTCGTGGATGCGTCCGTCATGCCGTTCATCACGTCCGGCAACACCAACTCGCCGACCATCATGATCGCGGAAAAAGCAGCCCAACTAATCCGCGCTGTTTGAATCCAGATCAAAAAATAGCCGTATTTATACTGTATTGTTAGCTAATTTGTTACTGTGTATGATGAGATAAAAATTAGTAGTTTGAAAAGAATAACAGGGAGACAGGATGTCCGACGTTATCTTGGAAACGAAGCATCTGACCAAGGAATTCAAGGGTTTTACCGCGGTCAACGATGTGAATCTCACGGTGCAGCGCGGCCATATCCACGCGCTGATCGGGCCCAATGGGGCCGGAAAAACCACATGCTTTAACCTGCTCACCAAGTTTCTGGTGCCGACTTCCGGCCAGATTCTGTTCAACGGCAGGGATATCACGCCGGCGCGGCCGGCACAGATCGCGCGCATGGGCGTGATCCGTTCGTTTCAGATTTCCGCCGTGTTTCCGCACCTGACAGTGTTGCAGAATGTCCGCATCGGCCTGCAGCGCCAGCTGGGCACCAGTTTCTTCTTCTGGCAGAGCGAACGGGCGCTGGACCGCCTCAACGAGCGTGCCATGCAGCTGCTGGCCGAGGTCGATCTGGCCGGCTTTGCCGACACCATCACGGTCGACATGCCCTACGGCCGCAAGCGCGCGCTGGAAATCGCCACCACGCTGGCGATGGAACCGGAGCTGATGCTGCTCGATGAGCCGACCCAGGGCATGGGCCACGAAGACGTGCACCGCGTCACCGAGCTGATCAAAAAAGTCTCGGCCGGCCGCACGATATTGATGGTAGAACACAATATGAAGGTGGTGTCCGGCATTTGCGACAGGATATCGGTCCTGCAGCGCGGCGCCATGCTGGCCGAGGGCACGTATGCGGAAGTGTCGCGCAACCCGCAGGTGATGGAAGCGTACATGGGCACCGAAGCCTCCGAGCTGGAAGGAGCGCACTGATGGCTGCCGCGCTCGACATCGCCAATCTGCAAGCCTGGTATGGCGAATCGCACATCCTGCACAACGTCAACATGTCGGTGCAGCCGGGCGAGGTGGTGACGCTGCTGGGACGCAACGGCGCCGGCCGCACCACCACCTTGCGCGCGATCATGGGCCTGACCGGTACGCGCAAGGGTTCGATCAAGGTCAACGGCGCAGAGGCGATCGGCCTGCCGACGCACCGCATCGCCCACCTCGGCATCGGCTATTGCCCGGAAGAGCGGGGGATTTTTTCCTCGCTGTCGACCGAGGAAAACCTGATGTTGCCGCCGCAGTTGAACGGCAGCGGCAAGGGCATGTCGGTGGCGGAAATCTACAGCATGTTTCCGAATCTGGAAGAACGCCGGCACAGCCAGGGCACGCGGCTGTCCGGCGGCGAGCAGCAGATGCTGGCGGTGGCGCGCATCCTGCGCACCGGCGCGCGCCTGCTGCTGCTGGACGAAATCTCGGAAGGGCTGGCGCCGGTGATCGTGCAGGGTCTGGCGCGCATGATCACCACGCTGAAATCCAAGGGCTACACCATCGTCATGGTGGAACAGAATTTCCGGTTTGCCGCACCGCTGGCCGACCGGTTTTATGTGATGGAACACGGTCAGATTGTGGAGACCTTTGTTGCATCGGAATTGAACGCCAAGATGCCGGTGTTGAACGAGCTTCTGGGTGTTTGAGCAACCATGGAAGGGAGACAAAAAATGAAAATCAAAGCCATCACTCTCGCAGCGGCCGTGTGCGCGTCGTTCTCTGCCCAGGCGCAGATTTCCGGCGATACGGTCAAGATCGGTTTCATCACCGACATGTCGGGCCTATATACGGATATCGATGGCGCCGGCGGCGCCGAGGCCATCAAGATGGCGATCGCCGATGCGGGCGGCAACATCAATGGCAAGAAGATCGAATTCGTGTCGGCCGACCATCAGAACAAGGCCGACATCGCCGCCTCCAAGGCGCGCGAATGGTTCGACCAGCAGGGCGTCGACATGCTGATCGGCGGCACCAATTCCGGCGCCAACCTGGCCATGGCCAAGGTGGCGGCCGAAAAGAAAAAAATCTTCATCTCCATCGGCGCCGGCTCGGCACGGCTGACCAACGAGGAATGCACACCGTACACGGTGCATTACGCTTACGACACCATCGCCCTGGCGCGCGGCACCGGCGGCGCGATCGTCAAGCAGGGCGGCAAGAACTGGTATTTCATGACCGCCGATTATGCCTTCGGCCAGTCGCTGGAAAAGGATACGGCGGACCTGGTGAAGACCTCCGGCGGCAAGGTGCTGGGGGCGGTCAAGCATCCGTTGTCGGCGTCGGATTTTTCGTCTTTCCTGCTGCAGGCGCAGTCGTCGGGCGCGCAGATCCTGGGCCTGGCCAATGCCGGCGGCGACGCGATCAATTCGATCAAGGCGGCCAACGAGTTCGGCATCACCAAGAAGATGAAGCTGGCCGGGCTGCTTATCTTCATCAATGACGTGCATTCGCTGGGCCTGAATCTGACCCAGGGCATGTACCTGACCGACGGCTGGTACTGGGACACCAATCCGGAAACGCGCGCCTGGTCCAAGCGCTACTTCGAAAAAATGAAGAAGGAGCCGTCAATGCTGCAGGCGGCGGATTTTTCGGCGGCGTCGAATTATCTGAAAGCGGTGAAGGCGGTCGGCACCGACGATTCGGACAAGGTGATGGCTTACCTGAAGGCGAACAAGATCAACGACATGTTCGCCAGGAATGGCGTGATCCGTCCCGACGGCCGCATGGTGCACGACATGTATCTGATGGAGGTGAAGAAGCCGTCCGAGTCGAAATATCCATGGGATTACTACAAGCTGGTGGCCACCATCCCCGGCGATCAGGCATACGCCACCAAGGCGGAAACCAAGTGCAGCCTGTGGAAATAAGCCGAGTTGCAAGCTGAGTTATCCCCGCCTTTCGGGCGGGGTCATCGATCTCTGAATAACGGATTCCCATGGAAATCTTTGGCGTTCCCATGCCCGCGATGATGAGCCAGCTGCTGCTGGGTCTGGTCAACGGTTCGTTTTACGCGATGTTGTCGCTGGGCCTGGCGGTGATTTTCGGCCTGCTGAATGTGATCAATTTTTCCCACGGCGCGCTGTACATGATGGGCGCCTTCCTGGCCTGGATGGGCATCGAGTATTGGGGCCTGAATTACTGGGTCATGCTGGTGCTGGCGCCGCTGCTGGTCGGCGTGTTCGGGGTCATCGTCGAAAAGACCATGCTGCGCCATCTGTACAAGCTGGACCACCTGTACGGCCTGCTGCTGACCTTCGGCATCACGCTGCTGGTGGAGGGCGTGTTCCGCTCGTTCTACGGCGTCTCCGGCCAGCCGTTCCAGGTGCCGGACGCGCTGGCCGGCGCCACCGACCTCGGCTTCATGGTGATGCCGAATTACCGCGCCTGGGTGGTGGTGGCGTCGCTGGTGGTGTGTCTATCGACCTGGTTCGTGATCGAGAAAACCAAGCTCGGCTCGTATCTGCGCGCCGGCACCGAGAATCCCAAGCTGGTTGAAGCGTTCGGCATCAACGTGCCGCTGATGGTGACGCTGACCTATGGCTTCGGCGTCGCTTTGGCGGGCTTTGCAGGGGTGCTGGCGGCGCCGATCATCCAGGTGCAACCCCTGATGGGGCAGAACCTGATTATCGTCGTGTTCGCCGTTGTGGTGATCGGCGGCATGGGGTCCATCATGGGCTCGATCCTGACCGGGCTGGGGCTGGGCGTGATCGAGGGGCTGACCAAGGTGTTCTACCCGGAGTTTTCCTCGACCGTGGTGTTCCTGGTCATGGTGGTGGTTCTGCTGCTGCGCCCGGCAGGTTTGTTCGGCAAGGAAAAATGAGATGAACAAAAAAATCGGTTACCTGATTGCGTTTGCCATTGCTGTCGCCGCGCCGTTTGTCGGCTATCCGGTGTTCCTGTCCAAGCTGCTGTGCTTCGCCTTGTTCGCCTGCGCGTTCAATCTGCTGATCGGGTTCACCGGTTTGCTGTCGTTCGGCCACGCGGCGTTTTTCGGCATGGCCGGCTATGTTGCCGGCAATGCGATCAAGGTGTGGGGCTTGCCGGTCGAGCTGGGGATGCTGAGCGGGGTCGCCGCCGGCGCGCTGGTCGGGCTGGTGATGGGCGCGCTGGCGATACGCCGACAGGGCATTTATTTTTCCATGATCACGCTGGCATTGGCGCAGATGGTGTATTTCGGCGCGCTGCGGGCAGGGGAGTTCACCGGCGGCGAAGATGGGCTGCAAGGCGTTCCACGTGGAAAACTGCTGGGCGTTATCGATCTGGGCAGCGACCTCAATCTGTATTTCTTTGTGCTGGGCATCTGTGTGTTGGCCTTCATGCTGATCGTGCGCACCGTGCATTCGCCGTTCGGGCAGGTGCTGAAGGCGATCAAGGAGAACGAACCGCGCGCGGTGTCGCTGGGCTATGACGTCGACAAGTACAAGCTGCTGGCCTTCGTGCTGTCGGCCGCGCTGTCGGGGCTGGCGGGCGCCAGCAAGACGCTGGTGCTGGGCTTTGAAACGCTGACCGATGTCCACTGGACCATGTCCGGCCTGGTGATCCTGATGACGCTGGTGGGCGGCATGGGCACGCTGGCCGGGCCCATGCTGGGCGCCATCCTCATCATCGCGCTGGAAAACAAGCTGGGCGATTGGGGCGCGCTGCTGGCGCGGCTGAGCGGTATCGAATGGTTCAACACCATCGGCGAAGCGGTCAACATGGTGGTGGGGCTGATCTTCATTGTTTGTGTGCTGTCGTTCCGGCGCGGGATCATCGGCGAGTTCATTGCCCTGGCCGGAAAACGAAAACCCGTGTGAGGAGCGTATGCAAATTAAAACCGTTGTGCTGGCGCTGGCCGGCGTCACCCTTTCCGCCTGCGGCTCGGACCATCGCGAGGACCAGCTGGAAAATCTGAACGCGAAGCCGGCTTATCTCGGCGCCATCACCGCCAATACCTACGACGGCGTCAGCGACGATCTGCTGACCGCTGGGCTGGGCAAGACCGGGCTGGCCGGCGCCGCGCCGGCGTATGCCGACCCCGTCAATCCCACCGCCGCCGAACTGCGGCGTAACGCGATCTACGCCAATTATCGCGCGGTGCTGGATATTTCGGCCAACAGCGGCTACGGCAGCCTGTACGGCCCCAACGTCGACGCCAAGGGCGTGGCCGGCACGGGCGAGGGCAGGATCGGCGGCACGGAATATATCGCCTATTCAGACGATGGCAGCGGCACGCAGAATGTGACCTTGCTGGTGCAGGTGCCGACCGGGTTCGACGCGAAAAATCCCTGCATCGTCACCGGCACCTCGAGCGGTTCGCGCGGGATCTACGGCGCCATCGGCAGCGCCGGCGAATGGGGGCTGAAAAATAACTGCGCGGTGGCCTATGCCGACAAGGGCAGCGGCACCGGCCTGTACACGTTCGACGACGACAGCGTGAACCTGCAGAACGGTGTGCGGGCCACGCGCACGGCGGCCGGCAAGAACGCCAGCTTCGCGCCAGCGCTCGGCGATGCCGAACGGGCGGCGTTCGCCGCGGCTTCGCCGGGGCGCATCGCATTCAAGCATGCGCATTCGCAGCAGAATCCTGAAAAGGACTGGGGCAAGTACACGTTGCAGGCGGTGGAATTTGCCATGTACGTGCTCAACGAAAAGTACGGCACCCTGGCCAAGGACAACAAGAGCCACATCGTGATGTTCACGCCGCAGAACACGATCACCATCGCCTCCAGCATTTCCAACGGCGCCGGCGCGGCGCTGCTGGCGGCCGAGCAGGATACCAAGGGATTGATTTCCGGCGTGGCCGCGACGGAGCCGCAGGTCCAGCCCAAGAGCGCCACCGGCTACACAGTGCGCCAGGGCGCCGCGGTGGTGAGCGGGCAGGGCAAGCCGCTGTTCGATTATTCGACGTTTGCCGCGCTGTATCAGCCCTGTCTTGCCGAGACGGCGGCCGCGCCGGGACGCTGCACGGCGCTGGCCAGCAAGGGCCTGCTGAACGGTACCGATCTGGCCTCGCGGCAGAACGACGCCAAGGCGCGCCTCAAAGCCTATGGCTGGCTGGCCGATTCCGATGTATTGCAGGCGGCGCATGCGGGCACCAATATCCTCGTCGCCGTGACCTACGCTTATGCCTACGGTAAGTTTTCCGTGACCGACAAGGTGTGCGGTTTCAGCTTCGCGTCGACTGACGCGACCGGCGCACCGATCGCGTTCACGGCAGCGCAGAAGGCGTCCAGCTTTGCCACGCAGAACGGCATCGTCGGCAATGTGGTGTACGAGGATTCAGTCGGCGGCGCCCGGGTGTACAACCTGGGGGTATCGCCGAGCACGCAGTTGGCGGATCAGTCGCTCGATGGTTTCCTCTGCCTGCGCTCGCTGGCGACCGGGGTGGATGCCGTGACCGGCGCGGCGCTGACCGGCACGCTGGCGGCGCAAAGCGCCCGTGTCCGCGCCGGCATGGCGGAGGTGGCGGCGACGGGCAATCTGAAGGGCAAACCGGCCATCATCGTGCAGGGACGCAGCGATACCCTGATCCCGGTGAACTTTGCTTCACGCGCCTATGCCGGGCTGAATGCCTCGGTGGAGGGCAGCACCAGCAAGCTGCGTTATATCGAGGTGACCAACGCCAACCACTTCGATTCGTTCACCAACGCGCTGCCGGCCAACGTGGTGCCGCTGCACGTGTATCTGTTCCGCGCGCTGGATGCGATGCTGGCCAACCTGCGCAACGCGACGCCGTTGCCGCCGTCGCAGGTGGTCAGGACGGTGACGCGGGCCGATAACACCGTGCCCATCACGGCCGCCAATGTGCCGCCGTTCACCGCGTCGCCGGCCAACAACAACACGATTACCGTCAGCGGCACGACGGTCTCGGTACCGGATTAAAGCGCCGCCGCGTAGATCGCCCGCGCATCGCCCCTGGTGACGGTGCGCGGGTTATTCCCCAACAGACGGGTTTGCAGCATGGCTTCGTCGGCCAGCCGATCCAGGTCCGTTTCCCTGATGCCCACCTGCTGCAGCGTTCTTTCGATCCCCGTCACGGTAGCGATTTGTTGCATCGCAACAGCCAAGGCCTCGGCCCGCGCTTCCTGTGAGCCGGTGGCGGCCGGTACCACGATCTCCGCCAATTCCGCATACAGGTGCGCCGCTGCGGGCGCGTTGAAGCGCAATACATGGGGCAGCACCAGCGAGTTCGACAATCCATGTGGCACGTGGAACACACCGCCGATCGGGTAGGCGAGGGCGTGCACGGCCGCAACCGGCGCGTTGGCAAATGCCTGCCCGGCCAGCATGGCGCCCAGCAGCATGGCCTGACGCGCCGGCAGGTTGCGGCCGTTTTCGCAGACATGGATCAGATTGGATGACAACAGCTTCAGCGCCTGGCGCGCCAGCATGTCCGACAACGGATTCTTTTTGTGTCTGCTGGTGTAGGCTTCGATCGCGTGGACCATGGCGTCGATGCCGGTGGCAGCGGTGACGGTCGCCGGCAAGCCGATGGTCAGCTCGGCGTCCAGCAATGCCATATCGGCATAGAGTTGCGGCGCGACCACGCCCATTTTTGTGGTGGCGCCGGTGGTGACGATGGCGATGTTGGTGACTTCGGAGCCGGTGCCGGCCGTGGTCGGAATCTGCACCAGCGGCAGACGCTTGCCCTTCACATTGCCGATGCCGTAAATATCGGCGATAGGCTGATCGCTATTGGCCAGGATGGCAATCAGCTTGGCCACATCCATGGAACTGCCGCCGCCCAGGCCGATAATGATGTCGGCGCGAAAGGCGCGCGCTGCGCCCACCGCTTCCATCACCACCAATTCCGGCGGATCGGCCACCACCTGTGAATAGATATCCACCGCGATGCCTGTCGTGCGCAGACTCTCTGCGGAGATTTCCGGTAGGCCGGTCCGCAGGAAGCCTGGATCGGTCACGAGCAGGGCGCGGCGGATGCCCGGAAAGTGCTGCGCCACGTGTTCGCCCAGTCGGCTGGCGGCGCCCGGTTCGGACACAATATGGGGAACGGTGCTGAAACTGAAGGCCGGAAAATCAGTCATGATGGCATCCGCTGAATGGTAGGGTTCAGCTGCAAGCTTACCCCAACCATGCGCCATCGGCATCAACTAGCGCAGATTTCTTCCGTACAATGGAGCCTTTGCTCGTTGAGGATGCAGGGTCATGGTGGATTTTCTGGTGTTGGGGGTGGCCGCGTTTGGCGCCGGTCTGGTCGATGCGGTGGTGGGCGGGGGAGGCCTGATCCAGCTGCCGACCATGTTCACGGTGTTCCCCAATATGGCGCCGGCCACGCTGATCGGCACCAACAAGCTGGCCAGCATCTTCGGCACCAGCGTGGCTGCGGTAAGCTATGCACGGCGTGTTGCCATCGCCTGGTCGGTAGCGACGCCGGCGGCGCTGGCGGCGCTGGTGTTCGCCTTCCTCGGCGCCTATACCGTGACCCATGTATCGGCCGACTTCATGCGTACCGCGCTGCCGGTGGTGCTGCTGCTGGTAGCCATCTACACGTTTGCCAGGAAGGATTTCGGCAGCGTTCACGCGCCCATCCATTCGGGCGCCAGGGAACAGTCGCTGGCGCTGGTCGTCGGCGCGGCCATTGGTTTCTATGACGGCTTTTTTGGTCCGGGCACCGGTAGCTTCCTGGTGTTCCTGTTCGTACGCGTGTTCGGCTTCGACTTCCTCGGCGCATCGGCGGTGGCCAAGATCGTCAACGTGGCGTGCAACTTCGCCGGCCTGATCTGGTTCGGTTATAGCGGCCACCTGATCTGGCAGCTGGGCCTGACCATGGCTGTGTGCCAGATCGCCGGCTCGCTGATCGGCTCGCGGCTGGCGATGAAGCACGGCAGCGGCTTTGTGCGCAAGCTGTTCCTGGTGGTGGTCTCGGTGCTGATCCTGAAGACCGGACACGATGCATGGTTGCGGTGGTGATACTGTTTCACGTGGAACAAAGTTGGGAAAAAGGGACACTTGCAGTGTCCCTTTTTCATTGTTTCACGTGGAACACTACAACAATATTTTTGCCTAAAAAAGTCGCAGCTGCAAAAAAACTCTATAATTTGACCTTGATCCCTTCGCTTTAAATTTTCCACCATGCTATTCCCTACGAAATTCGACGTCATCGTTGTCGGCGGTGGTCACGCCGGTACCGAGGCCGCGCTTGCTTCAGCCCGTATGGGGCAGAAGACCTTGCTGCTTACCCACAACATCGAGACGCTGGGCCAGATGTCGTGCAACCCATCCATCGGCGGTATCGGCAAAGGCCATCTGGTCAAGGAAGTCGATGCCCTGGGCGGCGCCATGGCGATCGCCACCGATGAATCGGGCATCCAGTTCCGCATCCTGAATTCCTCCAAGGGGCCCGCCGTGCGCGCCACCCGCGCCCAGGCCGACCGCATTCTGTACAAGGCCGCGATCCGTTCGCGCCTGGAAAACCAGCCCAATCTGTGGCTGTTCCAGCAGGCCGTGGACGACCTGATGATCGAGGGCGAGCGCGTAGTCGGCGCCGTGACCCAGATCGGCCTGAAGTTCCTGGCGCCGGCCGTGGTGCTGACCGCCGGTACTTTCCTCGACGGCAAAATCCACGTCGGCCTGCAGAATTTTTCGGCCGGCCGTGCCGGCGATCCGCCGGCGATTTCACTGTCGGCACGTCTGAAAGAACTGAAGCTGCCGCAAGGCCGCCTGAAGACCGGTACGCCGCCGCGCATCGACGGCCGCAGCATCGACTTCACCCAGATGACCGAACAGCCTGGCGATCTGGACCCGGTGCCGGTGTTCTCGGTGATGGGCAATGCCGCCATGCACCCGCAGCAGATGCCGTGCTGGGTGACCCACACCAACCAGCAAACCCACGACATCATCCGTGGCGGCCTGGACCGTAGCCCGATGTACACCGGCGTGATCGAGGGTGTCGGCCCGCGCTATTGCCCGTCAATCGAGGACAAGATCCACCGCTTTTCGTCCAAGGAATCGCACCAGATTTTCCTGGAACCGGAAGGCCTGACCACGCACGAATTCTATCCAAACGGCATCTCCACCAGCCTGCCGTTCGACGTGCAAATCGAGCTGGTACGATCGATGAAGGGCCTGGAAAACGCCCACATCCTGCGTCCCGGCTATGCCATCGAATATGACTATTTCGACCCGCGCGGGCTGAAAGCGTCGCTGGAAACCAAGGCCATCAATGGCCTGTTCTTTGCCGGCCAGATCAACGGCACCACCGGCTACGAGGAAGCGGCGGCGCAGGGCCTGCTGGCCGGCGTCAACGCCGCGTTGCAGACACAGGGCCGTGACGCCTGGACCCCGGCGCGTTCGGAAGCTTATCTGGGCGTGATGGTGGACGACCTGGTGACCCAGGGTGTGATGGAACCGTACCGCATGTTCACCAGCCGCGCCGAGTACCGTCTGAGCCTGCGCGAAGACAACGCCGACATGCGCCTGACCGAGATCGGCCGCAAGCTGGGCGTGGTCGGCGATGCGCAGTGGGAAGCCTTCGACCGCAAGCGCGAGGCGGTGGCGCAGGAACTGGAGCGCCTGCGTTCCACGTGGGTGAATCCGCGCATCCTGGAGGCGGCCGAGTCCGAACGTGTGATCGGCCAGGCGATCGAACGCGAGTATTCGCTGGCCGATCTGCTGCGCCGTCCGGGTGTGGAATATGACAAGCTGATGAGCATGACCGGCGCCGATGGCCGCGAGCTGGCCGGCCCCGGTGTGACCGATGCGGCCGTCAAGGAACAGATCGAAATTCAGCTCAAGTATTCGGGTTATATCGACCGCCAGCTGCGCGAGGTGGAGCGTCACGAGCACTACGAAAACCTCAAGCTGCCGGAAAACTACAACTACCTGGACATCACCGCGTTGTCGGTGGAGGTGCGCCAGAAGCTGCATGCCCAGCGCCCGGAAACCCTGGGCCAGGCATCGCGTATTTCGGGTGTGACGCCGGCGGCAATTTCGCTGCTGCTGGTACACCTGAAGAAGGCCGGTTTCGGCGGTTTTGCAGGTCAGAAAGATGAGGCAGCATGAAGGTGTATGACCGCGCCGTCGTAGCGGATGTTTTGAAAAAAGGCATCAAGCAGCTGTCGTTGGAGCTGAGCGAGGCACAGGTGGAACAGTTGCTGGACTACCTGGCCCTGCTGAACAAATGGAATTCGGTGTACAACCTGACCTCGGTGCGCGATCCGCTGGAGATGGTCAAGCTGCACCTGTTGGACTCGCTGGCGGCGGTAGCGGCGTTTGCCGGCGCTGCCAACGTGCTGGACGTGGGGGCGGGCGGAGGATTACCGGGCATGGTGCTGGCGATCAGCCGTCCGGACATGAAAGTGGCCATGATCGACACGGTGCACAAGAAAACCGCCTTCCTCAATCAGGTGAAGGCGGAGCTGGTACTGGGCAACGTGACGGTGTACACCAAGAAAGTGCAGGAGCTGGAAGTGAAGACGAAATTCGACGTCATCACTTCGCGGGCCTTCGCGGACCTGTCGGACTTCGTCAACTGGTCCGGGCACCTGCTGGCCGAGGGCGGACAATTCATCGCCCTCAAAGGCACGGCGCCGGCGGAGGAGCGCGAGCGACTGCCAGCACCATGGAAAGTGCAGAAACTGGAACCGCTGCAAGTACCAGGACTGGATGCGGAACGCCACCTGGTCTTCATCAAGGAAGAAACCGTATAAACGATTTATACGATATAAATGTTTTATACCGTATAAACAGTATAAACCGTTTATATCGTTTATACTGTATAAATCAAAAGCAACGACAAACATAAGAAATACATGGCAAAAATTTTTTGCGTAGCAAATCAAAAGGGCGGCGTAGGCAAAACCACCACCACCGTTAATCTCGCCGCCGGTCTGGCAAAACTGGACCAGCGCGTGCTGCTGGTCGACCTGGACCCGCAAGGCAACGCCACCATGGGCGCGGGCATCAACAAGGCAGGGCTGAAGGCGTCGACCTACGAGGTGATGCTGGGCAGCGCCGACGTGGCCACCGCGCGCCAGCGTTCCGAGCCCGGCCACTTCGACGTGCTGCCATCCAACCGCGAGCTGGCCGGCGCGGAAGTGGAGATGGTGGAGCTGGACAACCGCGAGCGCCGCCTGAAGGAAGCCCTGGCCCTGGTCGACAAGGAATACGACTTCATCCTGATCGACTGTCCGCCGGCGCTGTCGATGCTGACGCTGAACGGCCTGTGCGCCGCGCATGGGGTGATCATCCCGATGCAGTGCGAGTACTACGCGCTGGAAGGGCTGTCCGACCTGGTCAACACCATCAAGAAGGTACACGCCAACCTGAATCCGGATCTGAAGATCATCGGCTTGCTGCGCGTGATGTTCGATCCGCGCATGACGCTGTCGCAGCAGGTGTCGGCCCAGCTGGAACAGCACTTCGGCGACAAAGTCTTCAAGACCATCATCCCGCGCAACGTGCGCCTGGCCGAAGCGCCATCCTACGGCGTGCCGGGCGTGACCTTCGATCCGTCGTCCAAGGGCGCGCAGGCGTACATCGCCTTTGGCGCCGAGATGGTCAAGCGCATCAAGAAAATGTAAGGCAGATCATGGCAACCAAAAAACTCAAAGGCCTGGGTCGCGGCCTGGACGCGCTGCTCGGCGGCGACGGCGACCTCAGCACGGCGGACGCCAACACCCCGTCCGAACTGAACGTGAAACAAATGCAGGCCGGCAAGTATCAGCCGCGTACCCGCATGGACGAGGGCGGTTTGCAGGAACTGGCCGCCTCGATCAAGACTCAGGGCATCATGCAACCGATCCTGGTGCGGCCGATCGGCAAGGACAAGTACGAAATCATCGCCGGCGAACGCCGTTTCCGTGCCGCCCAGCTGGCCGGACTGGAAATGTTGCCGGTGCTGGTGCGTGACGTCGACGACCAAGCCGCCGCCGCGATGGCGCTGATCGAGAACATCCAGCGCGAAGACTTGAACCCTCTTGAAGAAGCGCAAGGCATCCATAGATTGATCACCGACTTCAGCTTCACCCACGAACAGGCGGCCAACGCCGTCGGCCGTTCGCGCAGCGCGGTGTCCAACCTGCTGCGTCTGATGAACCTGGCGTCGCCGGTGCAAACCATGCTGATGGCCGGCGATATCGACATGGGCCATGCGCGCGCGCTGCTGGCGGTCGACGCCGCCACCCAGATCAACCTCGCCAACATGGTGGTGGCGAAACGGCTATCGGTGCGCGAAACCGAGAAACTGGTCAGCAAAACCATCGAAGATCTGAAATCGTCGCCGAAAGAGGCGCGCCTCAAGGAAAAGTCGGGCGACATCGTGCGGCTGGAAGAAGAACTGTCCGACACGCTGGCCACCCCGGTGATGTTCAAGATGGGCGCCAAGGGTCGTGGCCAGCTGATCATCGACTTTGCCGACCTCGACATCCTCGACGGCGTGCTGGCCCGCCTGCGTACTTGACAGTCGGGGTCAGAGCCGACATTCGGACATTGAATCGCGCGCGACCCAAGGTCCGAATGTCGGCTCTGACCCCGATCTGCGAAGTGGGGCCAACTTGGTGCAAAAAAAGCGGAAAAGTTTCTAAAAGCGTCTCATTCGTGCACTAAACGCTCTGGTGCGGTGCAGCATGTTTGACGTGATACATGAAGACACATATAATCACGCGGCTTTGGGGTTTAATCGGCTGATTTAAAGGAGGCTCGCAGATGAATGATTCGACGAGCATCGCCCGGCCGGTGTTCCGAGTCGTCGCCCTCCAATGTGCCATCGCCGTTGGATTCGCCTTGCTCGCCTGGAATCTCGGCGGAGTACAAAAAGCTTGGTCGGCCGCCTATGGCGGAGCAATCGCAGTCATCGGGAGTCTGGTGTATGCGATTTTTGTTGCGGGCGGAGCAAATGACGCCAAAAAAGCCTTTCGCGCGCATGTGCGCGGAGAAGTAACGAAGATTTTTATCACGGTAGTGCTGTTCGCGTTGGCACTAACGTTGTTTCAGTCGGCCTCATGGTTATGGCTGATCTTGGGTTTCGCGGCGACGACCTGCGCTTACTGGTTGGCGCTGCTCGCAATTTAATCACCAAAATCTTATATTTTTATGACCACTGAACACGCAGGGCACGAAGCGCCCACCAATATCGAATATATTCAGCACCACCTTAGCCACCTGAAATCGGCCGACGGCATGTATAACCTGGACACGTTCTGGGTTTCCGCCATTCTGGGCCTGGTGTTCCTCGGCGTCTTCTGGCTGGCCTCGCGCCGCGCCACCGCCGGCGTGCCGGGCAAGCTGCAGAACTTCGTCGAAGCGACCATGGAAATCGTCAACGACGTGGTCAATTCGGCGTTCCACGCCAAGAGCAAGGTGATCGCGCCGCTGGCCATCACCATCTTCTGCTGGGTCTGGCTGATGAACGCCATGGACTTCCTGCCGGTCGACCTGCTGCCGAAAATCCTGAGCTTCTTCGGCGTCCACAAGCTGCGCGTCGTGCCGACCGCCGACGTCAACCACACTTTCGGCATGTCGTTCGGCGTCATGCTGTGCATTATTGGTTTCTCGATCAAAGCCAAAGGTCTCGGCGGCTGGGGTAAGGAGCTGCTGACCGCGCCGTTCCACGCGCATGGCTTCATGGCCATCATCCTGGCGCCGGTCAACTTCATCTTCCAGATGATCGAGTTGCTGGCCAAGCCACTGTCGCTGTCGCTGCGTTTGTTCGGCAATATGTACGCCGGCGAACTGCTGTTCATTCTGATCGCTCTGCTGCCTTGGTGGGCGCAGTGGCTGCTCGGTGGTCCGTGGGTGATCTTCCACATTCTGGTGGTGACCCTGCAAGCGTTTGTGTTCATGGCGCTGACGGTTGTGTATCTGGCCATCGCGGTTGAGAAGCACTAAGCAATTCGTTTTTAACTTTTTAGTATCTGTAGTCTTTTTTAAATCTTAGGAGAAATTTCAATGCAAGCTCTGATCGCACAAGTACAAAGCATGACCGTTCTGGCCGCCGCTATCATCATCGGCCTGGCCGCCATCGGCACCGCTCTGGGTTTCGCCATTCTGGGCGGTAAATTCCTGGAAGCCTCGGCCCGCCAGCCAGAACTGATGCCACAACTGCAGACCAAGCTGTTCGTTATCGCCGGTCTGCTGGACGCGATCTCGATGATTGGCGTGGGTGTTGCTCTGCTGTACACCTTCAGCAACCCATTCCTGGCTGCCGTTCTGTCCGCTGCTCAGTAATTCGCTCCACCCTGGGAGAAACTTTTAGTTAGGAGCAAAGGTATGGACATCAATATGTCTCTCATCGGCCAGATGATCACCTTCGCGGTGTTGGTCTGGGTGTCGATGAAGTTCGTATTTCCATCGCTGAACGCAGCGCTGGATGAGCGTGCCAAGCGCATCGCCGATGGTCTGGCCGCTGCCGACCAAGGCCAGCAAGCTATGGTGGTCGCCGAGAAGCGCGCCGCCGAAGCGCTGTCGGGTGCACGCGAAGAAGCTACGCAACGCGTTGCCGACGCTGAAAAGCGCGCGCAGCTGGTGGCGGAAGAAATCAAAGCGCATGCACAAGCCGAAGCCGAGCGCATCGTCGCGCAAGCCAAGGCCGAAGCCGAGCAGCAACTGGCCAAGGCGCGCGAAGCGCTGCGCGCTCAGGTGGCTGACCTGGCTGTGAAGGGCGCCGAGCAAATCCTCAAGCGCGAAGTCAACGCCTCGGCCCACGCCGATCTGTTGTCGCGCCTGTCTGTCGAGCTGTAATCATGGCAGAAAACGCAACCGTCGCCCGTCCCTACGCGGAAGCTCTGTTCCGCGTAGCCCAAGCAGGTAAGGAATCGTTCAACCTCGCGGCGTGGTCCGAGCTGGTGGCCGAACTGGCCCAGATCGGCGCCCACCCCGAGGTGCAAGCATTCGCCCGCAACCCGAAAGCGTCGGCCAGCGACATCGTCGCCGCGTTCAAGGCCCTGGTGAAATCGCCGCTGAACAAGGAAGCCGATAACTTCCTGTCCATGCTGGTTGAGAATGGCCGTATCAGTCTGCTGCCGGAAATCGGCGCGCAATTCCAGGCGTTGAAGAACGCCGGCGAAGGTGCGGCGGACGCGGTCATCACCAGCGCCTTCGACCTGACGCCCGCCCAGGTGAGCGAGCTGGTCGCCACGCTGGAAAAGAAGTTCAGCCGCAAGCTGAACCCAGTGGTGAGCGTCGATCCAGCGCTGATCGGCGGTGTGCGCGTGGTCGTCGGCGACGAAGTGCTGGACACTTCGGTGCGCGCCAAGCTGCAGCAAATGCGTGTTGCACTGGTCGCTTGAGTTAACCCTCGGCGGCCTGCTTAGAGAACAGATTCTTCATCTCGCGCAAGCTGAGAGAAACCCTATTTAGGAGTTAGTATGCAACTCAACCCATCTGAAATCAGCGAGCTGATCAAGAGCCGTATCGAAGGCCTTGATGGTGGCGCTGAAGTCCGTAACCAAGGCACGGTGATTTCCGTGGCCGACGGCATCGTCCGCATCCACGGCCTGTCCGAAGTGATGCAGGGCGAGATGCTGGAATTCCCCGGCAACACCTTCGGTCTGGCGATGAACCTGGAGCGCGACTCGGTCGGCGCCGTGATCCTGGGTGCTTACGAGCACATCTCGGAAGGCGACACCGTCAAGTGCACCGGCCGCATCCTGGAAGTGCCGGTCGGTCCGGAACTGCGTGGCCGCGTGGTCAACGCCCTGGGCCAGCCGATCGACGGCAAGGGCCCGGTCACCACCGCGCTGACCTCGCCGATCGAAAAGATCGCGCCGGGCGTGATCGCGCGTGAATCCGTGTCGCAGCCGATGCAGACCGGCCTGAAGTCGATCGACGCCATGGTGCCGATCGGCCGTGGCCAGCGTGAGCTGATCATTGGCGACCGTCAGACCGGCAAGTCGGCGGTGGCGGTGGACGCCATCATCAACCAAAAAGGCCAGGGCATGACGTGTATCTACGTCGCCATCGGTCAAAAAGCCTCGACCATCAAGAACATCGTGCGCTCGCTGGAAGAGCACGGCGCGCTGGAGTACACCATCGTGGTGGCCGCCTCGGCGTCGGAATCGGCGGCGATGCAGTACATCTCGGCCTACTCGGGCTGCACCATGGGCGAATACTTCCGCGACCGCGGCGAAGACGCGCTGATCGTCTACGATGACCTGTCGAAGCAAGCCGTTGCTTACCGTCAGATCTCGCTGCTGCTGCGCCGTCCGCCGGGCCGCGAAGCGTATCCGGGCGACGTGTTCTACCTGCACTCGCGTCTGCTGGAGCGCGCCGCGCGCGTCAACGCCGACTACGTCGAAGCGTTCACCAAGGGCGAAGTCAAAGGCAAGACCGGCTCGCTGACCGCGCTGCCGATCATCGAAACCCAGGCGGGCGACGTCTCGGCCTTCGTGCCGACCAACGTGATTTCGATTACCGACGGCCAGATCTTCCTGGAAACCTCGCTGTTCAACTCGGGCATCCGTCCGGCGATCAACGCCGGTATCTCGGTGTCGCGTGTGGGTGGTGCGGCGCAGACCAAGGTCATCAAGAACCTGTCCGGCGGTATCCGTACCGACCTGGCGCAGTACCGTGAACTGGCCGCGTTCGCGCAGTTCGCCTCGGACCTGGACGAATCGACCCGCAAGCAGCTGGACCGCGGCGCGCGCGTGACCGAACTGCTGAAGCAGAAGCAGTACTCGCCACTGTCGATCTCGCTGATGGCCGCCTCGCTGTTCGCCGTGAACAAGGGCTACCTGGACGACGTCGAAGTCAAGAAAGTGCTGCCGTTCGAAGCCGGCCTGCACGCTTACCTGAAGACCAAACAAGCCGATCTGCTGGCCAAGATTGAATCGTCGAAGCAACTGGACAAGGACGGCGAAGCTGCGCTGGCCGCCGCCATTGCCGACTTCAAGAAATCCGGCGCATTTTAATGGCTTGGCGCTCCCCCTTGCGGGAGCGCCTTCAGCGCAGAAGGAGTAAGGACTCATGGCAGTAGGCAAAGAGATACGTGGCAAGATCAAAAGCGTAGAAAATACGAAGAAGATCACCAAGGCGATGGAAATGGTCGCCGCATCGAAAATGCGCAAGGCGCAGGATCGCATGCGCGCCGCCCGTCCCTACAGTGAGAAGGTTCGTAACATCGCCGCCAATCTGGCCAACGCAAATCCAGAATACACGCACCCGTTCCTGGCCGACGAAGCCAAGGATGCGGCCAAGGCGATTGGTTTCATCGTGGTCACGACCGACAAGGGTCTGTGCGGCGGCATGAACACCAATATCCTGCGTCTGGTGACCAACAAGTCGCGTGAGCTGGAAGCCGCCGGCAACAAGATTGCCGCAGTGGCGATCGGCAACAAGGGTTTGGGTTTCCTCAACCGCGTCGGCGTGCCGGTGGTTGCGCAAGTGACCCAGATCGGCGACACCCCGCACCTGGAAAAACTGATCGGCCCGGTCAAAGTCATGCTGGAGAAATTCCAGAACGGCGAGGTCGACGCGGTTTACCTGTGCTACACCAAGTTCATCAACACGATGAAGCAGGAGCCAGTGGTGGAACAACTGCTGCCGCTGCCTGCCGCGAAGAAGCAGGCCGATGCCGGTAATCACAACTGGGATTACATCTACGAGCCAGACGCGGCCACCGTGATCGATGAACTGCTGGAGCGCTACGTGGAAGCGCTGGTGTACCAGTCGGTGGCGGAAAACCTGGCGTCCGAGCAATCGGCGCGGATGGTGGCGATGAAGGCGGCCAGCGACAACGCGGGTAACGTGATCGGCGAACTGAAGCTGATCTACAACAAGACCCGTCAGGCTGCGATTACCAAAGAACTCTCCGAAATCGTCGCCGGTGCGGCTGCGGTTTAAGAACGAAATTACTTATATTTGAAGGAACGAACATGGCTGATGGCAAAATCGTTCAGTGTATCGGCGCGGTGGTGGACGTGGAGTTTCCACGTGACGCAATGCCCAAGGTATTCGATGCCTTGAAGATGGAAGGCTCCGAGCTGACTCTGGAAGTACAACAACAATTGGGCGACGGCGTGGTCCGTACGATTGCTCTGGGTTCGTCGGACGGTCTGCGTCGCGGCATGAACATCCAGAACACCGGCAAGCCGATCATGGTGCCGGTGGGTCCCGCGACCCTGGGCCGCATCATGGACGTGCTGGGCAACCCGATCGACGAATGCGGCCCGGTTTCGCACGACCAGATCGCCTCGATCCACCGCACCCCGCCTGCCTACGACGAGCTGTCGCCATCGCAGGATCTGCTGGAAACCGGCATCAAGGTGATCGACCTGGTGTGCCCGTTCGCCAAGGGCGGTAAAGTCGGCCTGTTCGGCGGCGCCGGCGTGGGCAAGACCGTGAACATGATGGAACTGATCAACAACATCGCTAAAGCGCACTCGGGTCTGTCCGTGTTCGCCGGTGTTGGCGAGCGTACCCGTGAAGGTAACGACTTCTACCACGAAATGGCCGACGCCAAAGTGGTGGATCTGGAAAACCCGGCCAACTCGAAAGTGGCCATGGTCTACGGCCAGATGAACGAACCGCCAGGCAACCGTCTGCGCGTGGCGCTGACCGGCCTGACCATCGCGGAATCGTTCCGTGACGAAGGCAAGGACGTGCTGTTCTTCGTGGACAACATCTACCGCTTCACCCTGGCCGGTACCGAAGTGTCGGCACTGCTGGGCCGTATGCCTTCCGCCGTGGGCTACCAGCCTACCCTGGCCGAGGAAATGGGCCGTCTGCAGGAGCGCATCACCTCCACCAAGACCGGTTCGATCACCTCGATCCAGGCCGTGTACGTGCCAGCGGATGACTTGACCGACCCGTCGCCAGCCACCACCTTCGGCCACCTGGATTCGACCGTGGTGCTGTCGCGTGACATCGCCTCGCTGGGTATCTACCCGGCGGTGGACCCGCTGGACTCGACCTCGCGTCAGCTGGATCCGCTGGTGGTCGGTCAGGAACACTACGAGACCGCGCGCGCCGTGCAGGGCACCCTGCAGCGCTACAAGGAACTGCGCGACATCATCGCGATTCTGGGCATGGACGAACTGGCGCCGGAAGACAAGCTGACCGTGGCGCGCGCGCGTAAGATGCAGCGTTTCCTGTCGCAGCCATTCCACGTCGCGGAAGTGTTCACCGGCGCGCCTGGCAAGTACGTGTCGCTGAAGGACACCATCAAGGGCTTCAAGATGATCGCCTCGGGCGAACTGGATCACCTGCCAGAGCAAGCGTTCTACATGGTCGGCACGATCGAAGAAGCCATCGAGAAAGCCAAGAAACTCAACTAATGGTTGAGTCGTTCGATCCCGCTGTGAGGCGGGATCGTTCCACCCGATAGGACACACATGGCAAACACTATTCACGTTGACGTGGTTTCTGCTGAAGAGCAGATCTACTCGGGCGAAGCCGAGTTCGTCGCGTTGCCGGGCGAGCAGGGCGAGCTGGGGATCTATCCCAAGCACACCCCGCTGATCACCCGCATCCGTCCGGGCGCGGTGCGCATCCAGGTGCCGGGCCAGGCCGAAGAGGAATTCGTCTTCGTCGCCGGCGGTCTGCTGGAAGTGCAGCCGAACGCCGTGACGGTGCTGGCGGACACCGCGATCCGCGGCAAGGATCTGGACGAAGCCAAGGCGACGGCGGCGAAGAAGCGCGCCGAAGAAGCCCTGGCCAACAACAGCTCCGGCATCGACTACGCGAAAGCGCAAGCCGAACTGGCGGCGGCCATCGGCCAGCTGGCGGCGATCGCCAAGCTGCGTCAGGTAGCAAAGCACTAAGCACGATACAGCATCGGCAAAAAAGGCAGCTTCGGCTGCCTTTTTTTACGCCCGCAGCTCGACCAACGTGCGCGGCGGCAGGACAGCTAATGCACGTTTTGGCAAACCAGATACGATGCAGCTTTCAGCGCGCTGGTTACCATTTTTCTGGTTACTGATGGGTAGCTTTCGAGAAATGACTCAATGGTCTCCCCGGCTTCCAAATAGTCGAAGAGAAAAGATACCGGTACCCTGGTCCCCAAGAATACAGGCGTCCCTCCCATGATTTCTGGATCACTGTGTATAACCTTGTTTTCCATATAGCCTCCATCGGCGTATTTATTTAACATAGTACGCTCATGACGGTGATTCGCTTTTCTGACAAGAAATGCAAGATGAGTTAGAGTTCGCAGGGGCCGCTACCGCCAAAAACAGACCCCGCGTAACCATCAACAATATCAGGAAAGTTACTCCTGCAATGCACCGCCACCTGCCGGAAAAGCCGCGCAGGCCGATGATATCGAATCACAGGTCTAGATGATGCCACGTCAATACTACTCGCATCGCAAGGGAACGAATCCGAATCTAAATGGGCTTCCTCTTACTGATGTATTGGATCTCTTTGCCCGCGTTTATGATCAACTCAGGACCGACGGGTACTTTGACGAATCCTTTGGTTCTTACTCCCTCTCGGCACAATCAGCTTAGGCGAATGCTATCGGACCTCATGGGGCAGACTAAGCTTGAGCTATTACAGCTTAGATCTACTGCCGATGATATGCGTGCCGGTTCGGTTTGGTAGGTCAGGTTATGGTTGTGGCATAGGGATAGAGTCAGGACAGCTGAGAATCTTGGCGATGAGTGTGGATGCCTCTTTTGTTGGCTGTTCTCGCCGTTGTTCCCAACTCTCTAACGTTAGCGTGGAAATACCTAACAATCTGGCAAACTCTTCGTATGATAGTCCAGTCTTTTCACGTGCTGCGATAAGCGGGGAGTACACCACTCGTCCAAGGCCAGCCTGGATATCTTCGGCACCTTGCAGTAACTCCGCGAATAGATCTCGATTGGCCTCATACACTTCCAACTCATCACCATTAAGCGGTAGGTTTTCTCTCGTATTCACGACGTAACTCCTTGAGTTGAGCAGCGGTCAAATTAGCCAGCGCTGCCTTTGCGTAGATTGTTAATAGAACCAGTTCGTCTTCCGCGTTGCGAATGAAATAAATCACTCGAACGCCGCTGGATTTACCCATGCCAGGTCGTGTCCATCGGACTTTTCGAATGCCTCCCGATTTTGGAACAACAACCCCGGCGTTTGGCGCTTTTCGGATAAATTCGATGAAGGCATGGTGGTCGGCCTCTTGCCAATATTTGGGCCAGTGGGTTTGAAAGTATCGCGTCTCGACGATGGTCAGCATCTGCCGACTGTACTTCATTGAAGTATAAGCGACTTGGCGCTGAATCAAACTATGGATTGCAGCTGCGGCGGTAGTCGGCCGGTGGTTTGCCGATGAGCTTTTCGAAGTCGGTGGTGAAGTGGGACTGGTCGTAGTAGCCGAGTTGCTGGGCCAGTGCGGCGAGGTCGGCGTCGCTGCCGCGCGCCAGCAGGTCGGCGGCGTCGAGCAGGCGGTTGCGGCGGATGACCCACTTGGGACTGGCGCCCACGTAATCCTTGAACAGCATCTGCAGCTTGCGCACGCTGGTGCCGGTGTGGTCGGCCAGTTGTTGTACTTGGGTGATGCCGGCTTGCTGCGCGATTACCTCGAGGATCTGCGCGATGCGCGCGGTTGCGGGATCGGGCGCGGGCAGCGCGCGGCGCAACAGGGCGGTGGCGGCCGCCACCATGCCGGCATCGTCCGCGGCGGCCAGCACGCTGTGCTCGGCCCCGGCATCATTGCAGTCGAAGACGGCCGATAGCGGCAGCTGGCGGTCGGTGATCGTTTGCACTTCCTTCTTCAGAAACGCGCGGAAAGCGCCCGGTCGGAAACGCACGCCCAGTACCCGCCCGCTGCCGCGCAACGTGTAGTCGAACGCGCCCGTCATGACGCCGAACACCGCCGTGCGGCCGGCGTCGAACACCACGTGGATGCAGGGCGAGGGCAGGGTGCGCTGCACGTGCACCCTGCCTTCCGGCAGGGCCCATGCCACCAGCCAGAAGTGCTCGACAAACGGCGCCAGCTCCGTATCGGGCAGGTAACGCTCCAGGCGGAAAATCTTTTCGCCCGCCGCCGGATTCACCACCCCGCGGGTGGGACGCGGTACACTCTGCAGTGTTGTCATCATGGCTTCGCGTTTTTACAAGACCATCATCATAACAAGCCTTATCGTGAGTTTTTCAACACCGATCGGAGAAACGCATGAACCAGCAAATCACCTTGTACCACTGCCCGCATACACGCTCGACCGGCGTGCTGACGCTGCTGGAGGAATTGCATGCTCCCTACGAGCTGCACGTGATGAATATGAAGAAGGGCGAGAACCGCGCCGCGCCGTATCTGGCCGTCAACCCCATGGGCAAGGTGCCGGCGATCCGCCATGGCGACGCCGTCGTTACCGAACAGGTGGCGATCTACCTCTACCTGGCCGACCTGTTCCCCGAAGCGAAACTGGCGCCGCCACTGGGCGATCCCTTGCGCGGTCCCTACCTGCGCTGGATGGCCTTCTACGGCAGCTGCTTCGAACCGGCCATCATCGACCAGTGGATGCAGAACAAGCCTGGCAACAAGACCGCCTGCCACTACGGCGACTTCGACACCATGTTCAACACCATGATGGAGCAGTTGTCCAAAGGCCCGTATCTGCTCGGTGAACAGTTCAGCGCGCTGGATGTGCTGTGGGCCACGGCGTTCGGCTGGATGGGCTATTTCAACCTGCTGCCCAAGTTGCAGGTGATCGATGATTACGTCGCCCGTGTCAACAGCCGTCCGGCCGCCATCGCCGCGCGCGAGAAGGATGCGCAATTGGCCGAGGAACAGGCCGCCGCATGATCGCGACACTGTGCGGCCTGCTGCTGGCGCTGGGTCTGCCGTCGCTGTTCGCTTTCATCAAGCACGGCGACCGGCATGCGCCGTTCAAGCAGACGCGCCATCTGCTGATGGCCTGGGGCGGCTGTCTGGCCTTGCTGGCGCTGATGCTGCTGTGGGAGCAGCGGCCGATGGCCAGCATCGGCATCGTTTGGGGCAACTACCTGGCCTGGCTGATCGGCGCCGCGCTGGGCCTGACGGTGATGACGATGTCGGTGCTGTCGCTGATCCAGGCCAGCAGCAGCGGTCAGGGCGCGCTGCCGGACGGCGCGGCCGAGGGCATGCTGCGGCTGGCGGCGACGCCGCCGTGGTTCCGCTGGGCGGTGGTGCTGACCGCCGGCATCACCGAAGAAATCATGTTCCGCGGTTATCCCATCGAGCGGCTGACGGAGCTGACCGGCAGCCTGTGGCTGGCGGCCCTGTTGCCGCTGGCCGTGTTCACGCTGGCGCACCTGGGCGGCTGGTCGCGCAGCCACCTGGTGGGGGTGCTGTTCGGCGGCGGTCTGCTGACGGGGCTGTATCTGTGGCAGCGCGACCTGGTGGCCTGCATGATTGCCCACGCGCTGATCGATTCAGTACTGATCTTCCTGCCCTGGTTGCTGAAAAAACTGGCAGCGCGTCAGACTCAGCGTTTTTCTTCCGTCAGCGCCAGCAGGTGATGATCGGGATCGCGGAAGAACGCCATCCATAGCTCGTGGTCCGGCATCTTGGCCACCAGATGGGCACCGCGCTCGAAGTGCACGCCCTTGGCTTGCAGCCCGGCGGCGACGTCCTCGATCTGTGCGACCTTGAAGCAGTGGCACACGCCGGTGCCGGTATCGATCTTGTCCTTACCGCCTTCCAGCATCAGGCGCCGCCGCCGCAATCGAAAAACACCAGCTCGCCTTAGCGGAAGAGTTTTTTCAGACCCAGTACCTCGCCATAAGACTGCTGAAGGTTCGAGTACACCTGCACCTCGGCCGGCAGCGGACCGGCCAGCTGGGCTTTCGGCGCATCGAGGATTCGCTGATCTGGGTGAAGCCCATGTCCGCCTGTCCGGCCGCGACGGCCTGCGGCGCGGTGATCTTGTCGATGATGACGGTCTTGGCGTTCATTGCCTCGCTGATGCCGAACGATTCTAAGATTTTCTTCATGGTCGGCCCGGTCGCGCCTTGCGCCGAGTAGGTGATCGACCTGGCAGCCAGCAGCGTGCGCTTCAATTCCTCGGCGCTGCCGATCGCCGGCCTGGGCGCGTTCTTGGCCGCGGTCACGCCGACACCGCTGCGCGCCACCACCGTCTTGCCTGCGCCGTCCACTTTGCCTTGTTTGATCAGGTCGTCCAGCGCGGCTGGCGCTTCATGCTTGAACGCCCGTGCGGTTGATGGATTTGACGCTGGTAGTCAACGGCTGCAGCGTGCGTTCGATGAGAGCAAGCGCTAACTCCGGCTGCGCGCTGCCGCACATGAAAATGTCCGCGGCGGCAAAGCCGCACTCGGGCCAGGTGTGGATGGTGATGTGCGACTCGGCCAGCAGTACCACGCCGGTCACGCCCTGGCCGTCGCCAAAGGTATGGAAATGGCTGAACAGCACGTGTGCCTCTGCCGCCTCGGCGGCGCGGCACAGCAGGGTCTGCAGCAGCTCGCAGTTGCTCAATTTTTCGGCAGCGATGCCGCTCAGGTCGGCCAGCACGTGGGTGCCGGATGGCGCATGGATGGGCGGGATGTCGCGTTTCATTTGTGGCCTCCGCCGCCCGAGCCGCTGCCCCAGGCGCCGCCGCCACCGCCGGTGTGCGAGCTCCAGGCGCTGCCGCGAGGGCCGCTGCCGCCGCTGCCGCCCATCAGCCGCACCCAGCTGCTGCCCGAGGTGACGAGCACGACCATGATTGCGTAGATGAAGAATTTGCTCATGTCTGATCGTTGTTATCCAGGAAGATCGCCGGCAGATAAATCGCCAGCGCGCCGATCGCGGTCAGGAACCAGGTGCCGGAAAAATTCGCCAGCAGCGGGATCGCGTTCACCGCCAGCATGAACCAGATGATGTACTTGGCGGTGGTGCGATAGCGGTTGTGGCCGAACGGTTCGCTTTTCGACGGCGCCTTGATGCGTCCCTTGAAGGCCGCGCCGAACCAGGCCTTCAGCTGGTCGGCCGACACCGGCGACGAGCGCGACCATGTCATTTCGTGTTCGGTGGCTTCGGCGGCCAGGCGCAGCTGGCCGGCTTCGAACTCTTCGACGTTGGTGCTGTCGCCCACGGCCACGCGCCAGTTGAAGGCGCCCACGGCGTAATTCACCACCGCTTCATAGCTGTATAGCGCCGAATACTGCACCTTGCCGACCGTGACGGTGGACGCGCCTTGCCGGTACTGCATCGGCCACTCGGCCAGCACGTCGGCGCCGGACCAGCCGTCGTCGGTCTCCACCAGCCAGGAAAAGCCGGCGCGCGGGCCGTACATCAGGTACTCGTTCCATTCATTGCCCTCATCGTCGGCGCGGCGCATCATGCCGATGATGGTGAATTGCTGGTTGTTGATGCTGGCGGTGGCGCCCAGTTCCAGCGTCAGCGGCACCGCGGCCATGCGCTCGCCGGCCGCCACCACCTGTGCTTTCGGGCTGGCCGCGTCGATCTGCGTGTGGCACGCCGGGCAGACCAGGTTGGCCGTCACGCCCGGCAGGAACTTGATCGGGCTGCCGCAGGCCGGGCAATCGAGGGCATCCAGCTTGCCGCGATAGCGGCCGGCGGCGCGCTGGATGGTGTCGTCGTCGCGCAGCAGCTGGCATTGCAGGCCGTCCAGCGTGACCGAGATGCCGGTGTAGATCACCGGCCGCGGCGAGTCGGAATAATCGAGGGTGATGAATTCCGTGCCGCGCCGGAAGTCGGCCACCTTGGCCTGATAGCCGTCGCCGACCTGGAACGGCAGCTCGCCCTGGCCGCCCACGCAATCGGCGACGCGCACCTCGGCCGCGATGTAGGGACCGCCGTTGATCGCATACGTCTCGCCCGGCTCCAATTGCTCGAACGCCGGCACCGGCGCGTTGCTCCGGTACTCGGCGGTGATGGTGTACATGCCGGACGAATCGCCCAGCCATGAGGTCTTGCCGTCGTCGAACAGCAGATACCACTCGTTCCACATGCCGGCCGAATAGCGCAGCTGGATGCGGCCCACCACCGTGAACGGCCTTCCACCCAGCACGCCGGCGGTGCCGATCTGGATCGGCGAATAATCCTCCAGCACGGACGAGATCTTGCCCAGGTCCTTGACCGCGTCGCCATCCTTCAGCACCCGTGTGCTGCAGTATTCGCACACCGCCATGACCGAGGCGTGCGAGCGGAATTTGACTTCCGCGCCGCAGCTGGGACAGGATACGATCTGCACGCGCTCAGCCGATCAGTTTCTTCAGCAGTTCTGCCTTGGTGCTGTCGTAGTCGGCGGCCGAGATCAGGCCCTTGTCCAGCAGGCCTTTGAGTTTGCCGAGGCGGTCTTCGATCGACTCCTGCGCCGGCGCGGAAGGCGCGGCCGGCTGGCCCATGTTGCCGCCCATGGCCTGGCCGATCGCCTGGCCCACCGCGGCGCCGGCGCCCAGGCCCGCGCCCAGGCCGGCCAGGCCGCCCTCGTTCTGCGCCGCCAGCGGAATCGCGCTGGCCACCTGGTACTTGGTGAAGCCGGCCAGCTTGTCGGCGCTCATGCCGCCCTTCATGCCGGCCGAGATGCGCTCGTCCAGCGCCGCCTGCAGTTCTTCCGGCAGGCTGACGCTGGCCACGTTGAATTCATCCAGCGCCACCCCGTAGCGCGCGAAGGCGGTGGTCAGGTCGCCCTTGACCTGCTGCGCCATCAGCGCCTGGTTGGCCGCCATGTCGAGGAAGGGCACCTGCGAGGCGCCCAGCGAGCTGGCCATGCTCGCCATCAGGATGCCGCGCAACTGATCTTCCACCTCGTCGCGGGTGTAGATTTCGCGCGTGCCGCTGACTTCCGTGAAGAAGGCACGGGCGTTGGTGATGCGGTAGGAGTACATGCCGAAGGCGCGCACGCGCACCATGTCGAAGTCCTTGTCGCGGATGGTGATCGGCTGCGGCGTGCCCCATTTGCGGCCGGTCTGCACGCGGGTGCTGAAGAAGTACACGTCCGATTTGAACGGCGAGGCAAACAGCTTGTCCCAGTTCTTCAGGTTGGTCAGGACGGGCAGGGTCTGGGTGGTCAGGGTGTGGGTGCCGGGGCCGAATACGTCGGCGATCTGGCCCTCGTTGACGAACAGCGCCACCTGCGATTCGCGCACCACCAGTACGCCGCCGTTCTGGATCTCCTGGTCGGCCATCGGGTAGCGCCAGGCCAGCACGCCTTCGGTGTCCTCGTTCCATTGCAGTACATCGATAAACTGCTTCTTGATAAAGCTGCCGATACCCATGATGGTCCTCGCTCGAAATTAGGAAATGCAGGCGCCGTTGATGACGCCGATGGAAATGGAGATCGCGCCCAGCAGGCCGCCGAAGGCGGTGTTGTTCGCTTCGATCTGGTCTTTCGACATGCCCAGCACCCGGGTGGCGATCGCGTACGCCAGCATCTGCACCACCATCGCGCCGAAGGCCCAGGCGAAGAATTCGCGGTAATCGGCAGTATGCATCAGCGCGGAACCGACAGTGATGGAAAAACCTATCAAGGCCCCGCTCAGCGATAGCGCCGCCGCCTGATTTCCCTGGCGGATCAACAGGACTTCGTTGAAGGGCGTCATCCAGGTGTAGGCTTTGAAGAACACCGCCAGCAGCACGGCAGCCAGCAACAGGTGGATCAGATAATTTAGGATGGCGGGCACGGCACACCTTCAGGTAAAGTGATTGATTGATAATAATGCAAACTGCGTAAATGACCAAAAAGATTCTGATCCTGTCCGTTTTCGTAGTGGCCTCCTGCGGCTTGGCCTATGAGCTGATCGCCGGCGCGCTGTCCAGTTATCTGCTGGGCGATTCGGTGCTGCAGTTCTCCACCATCATCGGATGCTATCTGTTTGCGATGGGCGTCGGCGCGCACTTTTCCAAGTACGTAAAGGACGAGGACGTGCTGGCGCGCTTTGTCGATATCGAGCTGGCGGTCGGCCTGGTTGGCGGCGTGTCGGCGGCGGTGCTGTTCCTGACTTTTTCGTGGATGGCGGCGCCGTTCCGCACCTTGTTGTACATGATGGTGTTCCTGGTCGGCGCCTTCGTCGGTATGGAGGTGCCGCTGGTGATGCGCGCGCTGAACGCGCGCCAGACCGAATTCAATGAGCTGGTCAGCCGGGTGCTGACCTTCGACTATCTGGGCGCGCTGGCGGTGTCGCTGCTGTTCCCGCTGGTGCTGGCGCCGTATCTGGGCCTGGTGCGCACCGGCTTTTTGTTCGGCATGCTGAACGTCGGCGTCGCCCTGTGGACAATCAAGGCGTTTTCCACAGAGCTGAAAAACGTCACCGGCCGCCTGCTGCGCGCCTGCGCCGTAATGTGCGCGCTGGTGTTCGGCTTCGCCTTCGCCGACAAGCTGACGTATTGGGGCGAGCATGGCCTGTTCGGCGACGAGATCGTGTTTGCCACCACCACGCCTTACCAGCGGCTGGTGATCACGCGCTGGAAGGACGATCTGCGCCTGTACATCAACGGCAATCTGCAGTTCTCTTCGCGCGACGAATACCGCTATCACGAAGCGCTGGTGCATCCGGTATTGCAACCGATGCCGTGGGCGAAGCGCGTGCTGGTGCTGGGCGGCGGCGATGGCCTGGCGTTGCGCGAAATCCTGCGCTACCCGAACATCGAGCATGTGACGCTGGTCGACCTGGACCCGGCCATGACCGGCGCCTTCACGCATCGCGAGGAACTGGTCAGGTTGAATCACGGCTCCTTCAGCGACAAGCGCGTGCAGGTGGTGAACGCCGACGCGGCGATCTGGTTGCAGCATAACGACGACATGTTCGATGCGGTGATCGTCGATTTCCCCGATCCGTCCAGCTTCGCGCTCGGCAAGCTGTATTCGGTGCCGTTCTACGGCATGGTGCGCAAGCATCTGGCGGCGAATGGCTTGATGGTGGTGCAGTCCACGTCGCCATTCTTCGCGCCGCACGCTTACTGGACCATCGACTCCACGCTGCGTGAGGTGGGCATGAAGACCTATCCGTACCACGCTTACGTGCCTTCGTTCGGCGAATGGGGCTTCATCCTGGCGACGCCGCAGGCGGACTACCATCCTCCCACCAGCTACCGCCTGCCGATGCGCTACCTGAACGGCGACACCACGCGCGAAATGTTCATCTTCCCGCCCGATATGAAGCCGATGGCGATGGAGCCGAACCGCCTCAACACCCAGTCGCTCGTGCATGAGTTCGAGCAGGACTGGCGCCGGGTGATACGCTGATGTTGCGTCGTTCCTTTCTGGTGTGGGCCGGCGCGTCCGGGCTGGCGGCGGCCGGCAGCGGGCTGGCTTTCCAGCGCTGGCGGGAGATCACGCCGACGCTGAATTACGCCGGCCGCGACGAAGGTCACTTCCTGCGCGAGCGCCGCGCGCTGCCGCCGCCAACCGAGGTGATACACACCGATATCGCCATCCTCGGTTCCGGCATCGCCGGCCTCACCGCCGCGTGGAAGCTGAAAAAGCTGGGCAAGACCGACATGCTGATGATCGACGGCCCCCAACCCTGGGGCAATGCCGCCGGCGGCGCCTTCGGCGAATACGAATATCCGACCGGGGCGCATTATTTGCCGCTGCCGTCGCCGGAATCCACCCATGTGCGCGAGATACTGGCCGACCTGGGCATCATCCAGAAAGATCCCTACGCGGAAAAGCCGTACTATGACGAGCGCTTCATCCTACATGCGCCGGAAGAGCGGCTGCTGTTCAACGGTCATTGGCAGGACGGTTTCATCCCCACCGATGGCGTGCCGCAATGGGAGCTCGATGAGCACAAGCGTTTCTTCGCCGAGGTGCAGCGGCTGCGCCAGACCAGGGGCGCGGATGGGCGCCGCGTCTTCGTGTTTCCGACCGTGCTGTCGTCGGACGATCCGCAGTGGCTGGCGCTGGACCGCATCACGCTCAAGCAGTGGATGGAGCAGAACGGCTACAGATCGCCAACCCTGCACTGGTATCTGAACTACTGCTGCCGCGACGATTACGGCACGCGCTACGACAAGGTATCGGCCTGGGCCGGCCTGCACTACTATTGCAGCCGCTGGGGACAGGCGGCCAACGCCGGCAACGGCGCCTGGCTGACCTGGCCGGGCGGGCTGCAACCGCTGGCGGCCGGCATGGCGCGCGCGGCGCAGATCAAGCGCAGCGCCGGCACGGCGGTATCGCTGAAGACCACGGCCGACGGGGTGGAAGCGTTGTGCTTCAAACTGGAGAACGGCAAGCCATCGACCTATCTGCTGCGCGCCCGCAAGGCCATCTGTGCCATGCCGACCTATGTGGCGGCGCGGGTGGTGGAGAATATCGCCGCTTACGGTTTCGATCCGGCGCGCCATGCGCCGGAGTACGCGCCGTGGCTGATCGCCAATTTCCTGCTCAAGCGCTTTCCGGAGGAGTTGCAGGGTGGCGCCAACCCGCAGCCGCTGTCCTGGGATAACGTGGTGTACAGCGAGCCGGGGCTGGGCTTCGTGGTCTCCACCCACCAAGACATCCGCGTGCGGCCGCCGGAAAAGACGGTGTTCACCGCCTACGTCGCGCTGTCGGACCGCAAGCCGTCCGCCGCGCGGCACTGGATGGCGGCGGCGTCGCCGCAGGAATTGCTGGCGCTGGCGAGCGCCGACCTGCAGAGCGCTTATGGCGCCCCGTTCGCCGCCTGCGTCGAGCGGGTCGACATCACCTTGCGCGGCCACGCCATGGCCGCGCCGTGGCCGGGTTTCCGCGGCAACGCGGGCATGAAGGCGTTGCGCGAGGCGGATGGCGCGATCCTGTTCGCCCATGCCGACCTGTCCGGCTTTTCGGTGTTCGAGGAGGCGGCGTGGTGGGGATACCGCGCGGCAGAGCTTGCGGCTAAGTGATATGCTCGGCGCATGACACACAACGCCCGACAGCGCTTCCGCGCCCCCGCCAAACTGAAACTGCGCGACAAGGATGCCGATGACAGCACGTTCTCGACGCGTTCCGCCAATCCCAAGCTTGGCAAGTCGCGCGCCAAGCGACTGGACCACGAGCGTACGGCCGCGCTGATCGACCGCATCGGCGATCTGCAGGACAAGTTGTACGCGCAGCACAAGCAGAAGGTGCTGCTGATCCTGCAGGGCATGGACACGGCCGGCAAGGACGGCACCATCCGCGCCATGTTCAGCGGCATCAGCCCGATGGGCCTGCGCGCGGTGGCGTTCAAGGGACCGACCGACAACGAGCTGGCCCACGATTACCTGTGGCGCGTGCATGCGCATGTACCGGTCAAGGGCGAGATCGCCATCTTCAACCGCAGCCATTACGAGGATGTGCTGATCACCCGCGTACAGGGTATGATCGATGACGAGGAATGCAAGCGGCGTTACGCGCAGATCCGCGATTTTGAGCGTATGCTGGCCGAAACCGGCACGGTGATCATCAAGGTGTTCCTGCACATCGCCAAAGAAGAACAACGCCAGCGCCTGCAAGAGCGGCTGGACGATCCGGACAAGCAGTGGAAATTCAATCCAGAGGATATCAAGCAGCGCGGCAAATGGGACGACTACCAGCGCGCTTACGAAAAGGCGATCCGCGAAACGGATGCGCCGCATGCGCCGTGGTACATCGTGCCGGCCAATTCCAAGACCCACCGTAACCTGGTGGTCGCCAGCCTGCTGCTGGAAACGCTGGAAGGCATGGACCTGCACTATCCGCCACCGCATCCCGACCTGTCGTCCTTCACCGTGGAGTAGAAGGAGTGCGCGATGTTGCGATTGAAAGACCCGGACCTGCTGCGCCAGCAGGCTTACATCAACGGCCAGTGGGTCGACGCCGATAGCGGCGTCACGCGGCCCGTCAGCAATCCCGCCACCGGCGAGCAGATTGGGGTGGTGCCGCTGATGGGCGCCGCCGAGACCAGGCGCGCCATCGAGGCCGCCAACGCCGCCTGGCCGGCCTGGCGCAAGAAGAGCGCGCGTGAGCGCGCGCTCATCCTGCGCAAGTGGAACGATCTGATTCTGGAAAACACCGACGACCTGGCGCTGCTGATGACCTCCGAGCAGGGCAAATCGCTGACCGAGTCGCGCGGCGAGGTAGCGTACGGCGCCTCGTTCATCGAATGGTTCGGCGAAGAGGCCAAGCGCGTGGCCGGCGAGACGGTGGCCTCGCCGTGGCAAGACAAGCGGGTGCTGGTGACCAAAGAGCCGATCGGCGTCTGCGCCGCCATCACGCCGTGGAATTTTCCGATCGCGATGATCACCCGCAAGGCCGGGCCGGCGCTGGCGGCGGGGTGCCCGATGGTGCTCAAGCCGGCCGAAGCCACGCCCTACTGCGCGCTGGCGCTGGCGGTACTGGCCGAGCGCGCCGGCGTGCCGGCCGGGGTGTTCAGCGTGCTGACCGGCTCGTCGAAGGAGATCGGCGGCGAGATGACGTCCAATCCCGTCGTGCGCAAGGTCAGCTTCACCGGTTCGACCGAGGTCGGGCGGCTGCTGATGGCGCAGAGCGCGCCGACCATCAAGAAGCTGTCGCTGGAACTGGGCGGCAATGCGCCGTTCATTGTGTTCGACGACGCCGACCTGGACGCGGCGGTGGAGGGCGCCATCGCTTCCAAGTACCGCAATTCGGGCCAGACCTGCGTCTGCGCCAATCGCATCTACGTGCAGGATGGGGTGTACGACGCGTTCGCCGACAAACTGGTGGCGGCGGTGGAGAAGCTCAAGGTCGGCAACGGTGTGGAGGAGGGTGTCACCCAGGGGCCGCTGATCGATGACAAGGCCGTCAAGAAGGTCGAGCAGCATATTGCCGATGCGCTGGCCAAAGGCGGCCGCCTGCTGCTGGGCGGCAAGCGCCATGCACTGGGGCACAGCTTCTTCCAGCCCACCGTGCTGGCCGACGTCAACGACAGCATGCTGCTGGCGCACGAGGAAACCTTCGGCCCGGTGGCGCCGCTGTTCCGCTTCCGTACCGACGAGGAAGCGGTGGCGCTGGCCAATGCGACCGAATTCGGCCTGGCCAGCTATTTCTACTCGCGCGACGTCGGCCGCATCTGGCGCGTGGCCGAGGGGCTGGAAAGCGGCATGGTCGGCGTCAACACCGGCCTGATTTCGACCGAGGTGGCGCCGTTCGGCGGCGTCAAGCAGTCCGGCCTGGGGCGCGAAGGCTCGCGCCACGGCATCGAGGATTACCTGGTGATCAAGTACATCTGCCTGGCTGGCATCTGAGGTTGTCCGCGCTGGTCAGCCGGTCCACCATGCGTTTGACGGCCGCCATCTGGCGGCCGCTTTTCTGCGCGTAGCGCGTGTCGTCGTAGGCAAACCAGTCCCAGCACGCGTTGGGATTGGTGAAGGTCGAGGCCGCCTGCGGATACAGGATCAGCAGGCGGTTGCTGTCGGCCCACAGGTTGTAGCCGGTCTGACGCACGAAAGTGGTGCCGATGTTTTCCGGCGCCTGCAGGCAGCCATGGAACGCCACGTGCACGCGGCAGCCGCCGCTTTCGCAGGCGGCCGGCACGTACAGATAGCCGATATTGGCCATGCCATGCCACAGCGGCACGCTGATGAATTCGGTCTGGTCGAAACTCAGCAGGCGGCCGCCGGCCGTGCCGCTGCGCGCGGCCAGCGGGCCGTAGATCCAGTTCAGCATTTCGCCGGCGGCGTCGTAGCCGCAGTTGTTGATGTAGGGCGTGCCCAGGGTCAGGCAGGAATTGCCGTAGCTGTCGGTCGGCATGGCGTGTTCGACGCTGATGTCGCGCTTGTAGAGGATGCGGCTGGGATTGACGTAATGGCTGTAGTAATCGAGCAGGTCGTCCATCACCGGCTGCGGCACCACGCTGTCGGCGCTGCCGGAAAACATCCACACGCGATGCCCGGCCAGGGCGGCGGTGGGATCGATGGTTTGCGACGAGGCGAACCAGTCGGTGATGGCGATCAGATCCTGCACGTGGGTGCCGCCGGGGCGCACGCGGCAGCTGAAGAAATCATTGGTGCAGCTGCACAGGGTGGTGGCGGTGAACACGCTGCCCTGCGAGCAGAAGTAGGGACCGCCGGCGATGATGCCGGCGCCGATCACGGTGCGCGAATACGCCACTTCGAACTGCACCGCCATGTAGGCTCCCGAGGACAGTCCGGACACGCTGACCTGGCCGGCACGCATGGCCGGCAGGGGAACGACCTGCGCCCAGGCGGCGCCGGCCCAGAACAGCAGCAAAAGCAAGATACGCATGGTCCACCTCCGCGCGATGACAATAACGCCGTGAGGTGCGCCTCTTTTAATCTCCGTCTAGAGTGCATGCGGAACTTTTTGCCGTTTCCTCGGCAACGGCGCACAGTTTGGACTAGAATGTTTTTTTCTTATCCTTTCCGGCCAATCATCATGCCCAAGACCTTTGCCCAGCTGTGCCTCGTTTCCTCGCTGTCCATGCTGGCCGGCGCTGCCGCGTTGGCCCAGGCGCCCGCCGCCGCGCCCGCCGGCGCCGCGGCAACCGCATCGGCCGGCAGTTGCCCGGCCATCCTGCACCAGACCTTCAAGCGCCTGCAGGACGACACGCCGCAGGACCTGTGCCAGTACGCGGGCAAGGTGATCCTGGTGGTCAACACCGCCTCCTACTGCGGCTTCACCAACCAGTATGAAGGGCTGGAAGCCATGTACGCCAAGTACGGCAGCAAGGGCTTCGTGGTGCTGGGCTTTCCGTCCAACGACTTCGGCCAGCAGGAGCCGGGTTCGAGCAAGGAGATCGCCGATTTCTGCTACAACACCTACGGCGTGAAATTCCCGATGTTCGCCAAGTCGGTGGTGTCGGGCAAGGAGCCGAATCCGCTGTTCGCCAACCTGATCAAGGCGACCGGCAAGGCGCCAGCCTGGAACTTCCACAAATACCTGATCGACCGCAACGGCAAGGTGGTGGACAACTTCGGCAGCAAGGTCACGCCGGGCGACAAGCAGCTGGTCGGCGCGGTCGAGAAAGCGCTCGGCAACAGCTGACCGGCTGGCGTCAGCCGGCGGCGGCCTTCACGGCCGCCAGCTGGCGGTCGAAATCCGCCGGGTCGAAGTAATCGCGCCAGACGGTGATTTCGCCGTTTTCCACGGTCAGCGTGCCCATTACCGGCAGCGTGATGGTGCCGCCGCTGGTGTGGCGGAAAATGTCGATGCGCTCGTTGAGCACCACGTTGCCGGCGGCGGCTATCCGGGTCACTTTCCAGTCCAGCAGAAAGTCGGTGCCGATGCCGAAACCGCGGTGGAATTTTTCCACTTCCGCGCGGCCGATGATGTCCGGGAACGGCACATTGTCGTACAGAACGTCCGCCGACAGCATGGCCAGGGCCTGGTCGATGCGATTGCGGTTCCAGTGGTCGAAGAAGATGTGTGCGACTTCGATCGGGGTGGGCGCGGCGTCTGGCATGGCGTTTCCTTGGTCACGATTGGGGGCTAGGCAACGATAGTACAGATTGCCGCCGCGTAGTGACGAAATCGGCGCGAATAACTCTATCAAGGGGAGGGCTGCAGCGTAAACCCCTCATCCAGCCAGCCGGTGACGCCGCCGGCCATCAGCTTGACCGGGCGGCCCAACTGCGCCAGCCGCACGGCGGCGCGCGCGGCGCCGTTGCAGTGCGGCCCGGCGCAGTACACCACGAACACGGTGTCGGCCGGGAATGCCGCCAGCTTGGCGGCGACGATCTTGCGGTGCGCCAGGTCCAGCGCGCCCGGCACGTGGCCGGCGCGGTATTTGTCCGTGCCGCGCACATCGAGCAGCACGAAGTCCTGCTTGCCGTTGCTTAGCGCGTCATGCACGTCCCAGCAGTCGGTCTCGTAGCGCAAGCTGGCCTGGAAGTGCGCCAGGGCGGCGCCGCTGTCGGCGGCGGCGATTTCGGTGACGTGGGACATGCGGTGCTCCTGAGTGGTTGGCGATGACCGCATTGTCGGCCCGCGCGGCGTCGGCCGGAAGTGGCGCGGATGCCATTCTGCGGTAAGATTGCGCCATGAAAAAACATCTGGTTGTCGCGCTGGCTTACGACCGGCTCTGCACTTTCGAGTTCGGCTGCACGGTCGAGCTGTTCGCACTGGAACGGCCGGAACTGGGCGTGGATTGGTACGACTTCGCCGTCTGCGCGGTCGAGCCGGGACCGATACGGGCGGCCGGCGGCATCACGATACAGGCGCCGTACGCGCCCGAACTGCTCAGGCGGGCCGACACCATCGTCATTCCGGGCTGGCGCGATGCCGACGAGGCGCCGCCGCCGCCATTGCTGGACTGGCTACGCGCCGCCCACGCGCGCGGTGCGCGCCTGTGTTCGATTTGTTCGGGTGTGTTCGTGCTGGCCGCCGCCGGCGTGCTGGACGGTCAATGCGCCACCACCCACTGGCGTTACGCCGACCAGCTGGCGCGGCGTCATCCGCAAATCACGGTCGAGCCGGATCGGCTGTACGTGGATAACGGCCAGGTGATCACCGCCGCCGGTTCGGCGGCCGGGCTGGACATGCTGCTGCACCTGGTGCGGCGCGACCACGGCGCCAGGATCGGCAACCTGGTGGCGCAGCGGCTGGTGGTGGCGCCGCATCGCGAAGGCGGCCAGGCGCAGTTCCTGCCGCGTCCCATGGCCCAGGGCGAACAGGGCCGGCTATCGAAGCTGATGGACTGGCTGCGCAGCCATCCCGAACGAGCGCACACCGTGGCCAGCATGGCCGGGCGCGCGGCCATGAGCCCGCGCACCTTGCAACGGCAATTCCAGCAGGCCACCGGCTTGGGACCGGTCGAATGGCTGATCCGCGAGCGCGTCGCGATCGCCAAGGATATGCTGGAAGATCCGGACGTGCCGCTGACGCAGATCGCCGAGCGCGCCGGCTTCGGCTCGGCGGAATCGCTGCGCTATCATTTCCGCCGCCTGGCCGCCACCACGCCGCTGGCTTACCGCAAACGGTTTGCGCGCGCCGGCTGACGTGCTAACCTGAGTGCTCCCCCTTCGAGGAGACTATCATGCCCTACGTAGACGGTTTCGTGATCGCCGTGCCGAAGAACCGGCTGGATGACTACAAGAAAATGTCGCGGGAATGCGGCGTCGTGTGGAAGGAATACGGCGCGCTGGAATTCCGCGAAACGGTGGGCGACGACGTCCCGCCCGGCAAACTCACCTCGTTCCCGCAAAGCGTGATGCTGAAGGAGGACGAAGTGGTCGTATTCTCCTGGATCGTCTACGAATCGCGCGCCCGGCGCGACGAGATCAACGACAAGGTCATGCACGATGCGCGCATCGCTGGCTACATGGACCCGGCCAATATGCCGTTCGACGGCAAGCGCATGATCTACGGCGGCTTCGAGATGGTGATCGATCTTTAAAGCGTGGCGCGCAGCACGCCGCGCAGGGCGTTGCAGACGACGATGTCGTCGGCGCCGCGCAGCATGTCGCGCGTGATCACGGCTTCGCTGGCGTTCCAGGCCGGATCGTCGAGCAGCACGGCGCGCATCACGCCGGGCAGCAGGCCGCTGCCCAGGGGGGGCGTCAGCCACTGGCCGCCGAGGCGCACGAAGACATTGCTGCGGCCGCCCTCGGTCAGTTCGCCGCGCTCGTTGAAGAACAGGGTGTCGAACGCGCCCTGCGCTTCGGCGTCGCGCCAGGCGGCGTCGTAGCGGCCGCGGACGCTGGTCTTGTGGCGCAGGAACAGGTCGTTGCTGGCGGTGGCGTCGGCGGCCAGCAACACGCGCACGGTGTCGGCCAGCGGCGTCAGCGGCGCATGCTGCACGGTGAAGGCGCCGCTGGCGTTGAGCGCCAGGCGCAGGCGATAGGCGTCGTGGTGCGGCTCCAGCATCGCGCAGGCGGTGTCCAGGTAGGCGTCCGCCGCCTTCTGATCCCAGGGGAAGCCGAAGTAGGCCGCCGATGCGGCCAGCCGGCGCAGATGGCGTGCGCGGTGACGGATGCCGCCGGCCGGCGTGGCGTGCATGGTTTCGAACACTTCAAAGTCATTGTGCAGGCCGGTGAGGAAGCGCGCCTTGAGCTTGCACTCGGCATATTCGTCCGCCGCGTCGCTGTCGAACACGATGCCGGCGCCGACGCCCATTTCGCCGCGGCGCACGCCGTCGGCGCCGGGCGGCTGCAAGGTCAGCGTGCGGATCGGCACCGACATGCAGAAGTCGCCGATCCTGCCGTCGGCGCGCGGATCGAACCAGCCGATGGCGCCGGTGTAGATGCCGCGCGGGTCGGACTCCAGCGCGCGGATGATTTCCATGGTGCGGCGCTTGGGCGCGCCGGTGATCGAACCGCACGGATACAGCGCGCCGAAGATGTCGGCCAGCGTGGCGTCCGGCCGCAGTTGCGCGGTGATGGTGGACGTCATCTGCAGCACGCTGCTGTAGCGGTGCACCTCGAACAGCGCCGGCACCTCGACGCTGCCGGTGACGGCCACGCGCGCCATGTCGTTGCGCAGCAGGTCGACGATCATCAGGTTCTCGGCGCGGTTCTTGGGATCGGCGGCGAGGTTGGTGGCGCGCAGGATGTTTTCGGCGGCCTGGGTCGGCGGCGCGGCCGGCGCCGTGCCTTTCATCGGCCGCGCGGTCAGTACGCCGTCGGTGTGGCGCACGAACAGTTCCGGCGACAGCGACAGCACGGCGCTGCCATCCTCCAGCGCGATCAGGGCGCCATACGGCACCGGCTGGCGCCCGCGCAGGCGCGCATACAGCGCGTGGATGCCGCCAAACGCGTCAAAACGCAGCCGGTAGGTGTAATTGACCTGGTAGGTGTCGCCGGCCGCGATGTAGTCCTTGATGCGCGCCAGCGCCGCGCTGAAGGCCGCCTGATCGATGTTGGCACGGATGTCGGCCACGCCGGCCGGGCGTTCGATCGGGAACGAGCGCGCCGCCAGCCAGTCGGCCACCTGCCGCGAGGTCAGCTGGGTGCAGTCGCGGAACAGCAGGATCTGGCCCAGCGGTCCCTGCGCCGGCCTGCGCGCGCCGTCCAGCGCGATCAGGTGTTCGCCCAGTTCGTAGCTGCATACCGTGACCGCGTACTCGCCGCGCGCCAGCGCGGCGCGCATCTGCGCCAGCAGCTGCGGCCAGGCGGCGATGTCGTCGCAGCGCAGGGTGCCCAGATGGCCGCTGTACAGACGCGAGCGGTTGACGGCTTGCGCGCCTTCGGAACTGGCGTCGTCCAGCAACGCGAATACTTCGGTGTTCATGTCTACGATAACAGCATGGCGATGTGCAGCGCCGCGTCTTGCGTGGGGTTGTTCCTGAAGCCGCTCTTGGCGTAACGGTGCCAGCGGCCGATGACGAAGCTGGTCAGCAGGGCCGCGCGCGCCACCGCGTCCGCTTCGTGCGCCTGGCCTTCGCTGGCGGCCACGCGCAGCGCCTGCTTGAGCGCCAGTTCGACGCGGTCGTAGAACTGGTTCATGCGCAGCTGCAGGCGTTCATCCTCGTTGACCAGCGCATCGCCGATCAGCACCCGCGTCATGCCGGGATTCTGGGCGGCGAAGTTGAGCAGCATGGCGAGGATGTCGCGCGCCTGCGCCAGGCCGTCGTTGTGGCGCTCGGCGATCTGGTTGATCAGGCCGAACACCGACGATTCGATGAACTCGATCAGTCCCTCGAACATCTGCGCCTTGCTGGCGAAATGGCGGTACAGCGCGGCTTCGGAAAACTCCAGCTTGCGCGCCAGCGCGGCGGTGGTGATCTTGTCGCCCTTGGGCTGTTCCAGCATTTCCGCCAGCGCTTGCAGGATTTGCAGGCGGCGCTGGCCCGGCGGTGTGCTTGCCATGGTGTTCTCTCGACTGAATGAGGGTTAGCGCAGGCGATGCAGACGCGCCGGCAGGTTCCTGACAGATTTTACTTTGACATCGACGTAAGCGGGGCGAATTAACCGTTTTTGCGGATGCGCCAGGCCGGCCGTGTCGCCGATGGTCAGGTACTGCGTGACCCAGGCGGTGCGCATGCCGAGCGTGCGCGCGGCGCGCAGATTGGCCAGCGTGTCTTCGACCAGGATGCAGCGGCGCGGCGTCAGCTGGTGATGACGCAGCAGGCGGCGCAGCATCAGCGTCGACGGCTTGGGCCGCATGTGGCGGTGCACGGTCATCGCCTCCACCGCCACGTGATGCTGGAACTGGCGGTGCAGTCCCAGGTGGCGCAGCACCTGCGACGAATACCGGTGCGGCGCGTTGGTCAGCAGGATTTTGCGGCCGGGCAGGCGGCGCAGCAGCTGGCGCAGGCCGCGCTCGGCGCGGATCATGGACGGCAGGTCGTCGAAGCGGTGGGTTTCCTCGAGAAAGTGCGCGGCCTTGACGCCGTGGTGCTTGACCACGCCCAGCGTGGTGGCGCCGTAGCGCTGCCAGTACAGGGTGCGGGTGGCGTTGACCACGTCCTCGCCGGCGGGCGTGACGCCGTCGCCCAGCAGGCGCGCCAGGTAGCGGTTCATGCCGGCCATGATCTGCGGGAAGATGGCGTGCGAGGCGTTGTGCAGGGTGTTATCGAGATCGAACAGCCAGACCGGAGCGGAGCGGGTAATATTCACGTCATACCTATACCAACAAAGGAAACCATGTTTAAAGCCATGCAGCGCCAGATTATAGTGATGTTCTGCGGTTTGTTCCTGTTTGCCGTTGGTGCGGCCTGGGCGGCGGACCCGGCGGCGGCGCCCAACCGCGGCGCGCTGTTCAAGGTACAGCAGGGCGGACATACCTTGTACCTGTTCGGCACCATCCACGTCGGCGCCCGGGATTTTTATCCGCTCGAGCCGCGCGTGGCCGGCCTGTTGAAGAAGGCGCCGGTGCTGGCGCTGGAAATCGATCCGCTGGCCGATCCGCAGAAGATGGCGCGCGCGGTGCAGCAATACGGCATTGCTCCCGGTGGCGCATCGGGCCTGTCGCCCGACTGGCGCCAGCGGCTGGAGCGGCTGCTCAAGGACTACCGTATCGAGCCGCAGACGGTGGCGAGCATGAAGCCGTGGCTGCTGGCGACGCTGCTGACGGTGAGCGAATTCTCGGCCCAGGGCTACGACGCCGCGCTGGCGGTGGATGCGCATCTGGCCGGCGAGGCGCACGCCGCCGGCAAGCAGGTGGTGGAGCTGGAATCGGCTGACAGCCAGATGGCGCTGTTCGACAAGCTGAGCGCCGCCGAGCAGCTGCAGTTCCTGCAGGAGACCATTGCCGGCATCGAGGACAAGGAGCAGGCCGACCAGGCCCGCGAGATCGCCGACGCCTGGCGTCACGCCGACGTCAAGGCGCTGGAGGCGCTGGCGCAAAAGGCCGAAGAGGATGACACCTTCTCCGGCCGCTTCGTGCAGAAGGTGCTGCTGGAGGGCCGCAACCCGACGCTGGCCGACGGCATGGTCAAGCTGATGGCGCGCGAAAACAACAGCGTGGCGGCGATCGGCATCCTGCACCTGGTCGGCAAATACAGCGTGCCGGAAGTGCTGCGCAAGCGCGGACTCAGTGTCGAGCGGATCTACTAAGCGGGGAAGGGTGCTGCGGAAGAGTGGTGCCCTTGACGTGGATTGAACACGTGGCCTCTCCCTTACCAAGGGAGTGCTCTACCACTGAGCTACAAGGGCATTTGAAACGTGGCGGTTTCACCGAACCGGCGACACCGCCGTTTTTTCAGTGAGACCGGATCATAGTGCCAAAAGCCTGTTCGGTCAAGACTTCCAGCAACAAAGAGTGTTCAATTCGTCCGTCGATGATGTGGACGGTGTTCACGCCGGACTTGGCGGCGTCCAGCGCTGACGAAATTTTAGGCAGCATGCCGCCCGAAATCGTGCCGTCGGCGAACATTTCGTCGATCTCACGCGCCGACAGGTCGGTGACCAGATTGCCGCTCTTGTCCTGCACGCCGGCGATGTTGGTCATCATGATCAGCTTTTCCGCTTTCAGGATTTCGGCGATCTTGCCGGCCACCACGTCGGCATTGATGTTGTACGCCTGGCCATCCTGGCCGAAACCGATCGGCGAAATGATCGGAATGAAGGCGTCGTCCTGCAGCGCTTTGACCACGGCCGGGTTGATGGCGTCGATTTCGCCGACGAAGCCGATGTCCAGGGTCTGGCCCGGATTGTCCTTGTCCGGCATGGCCATCTTGCGCGCGCGGATCAGGCCGCCATCCTTGCCGGTCAGGCCGACGGCCTGGCCGCCGTAGTGATTGATCAACATCACGATGTCCTGCTGGACCTCGCCGCCCAGCACCCATTCCACCACTTCCATGGTTTCCTCGTCGGTGATGCGCATGCCCTGCACGAAGGTGCCCTGCTTGCCGATTTTTTTCAGCGCGTTGTCGATCTGCGGACCGCCGCCGTGCACCACCACCGGATTCATGCCCACCAGTTTGAGCAAAATGACATCGCGCGCGAAGCCGTGTTTCAGGCGTTCGTCGGTCATGGCGTTGCCGCCGTATTTGATGACGATGGTCTTGCCGTGGTAGTTGCGGATATAGGGCAGGGCCTCAGCCAGAATTTGCGCCTTGATCCGTGGTTCTACGGCGTTCAGTTCGTCGGCGTCATTGCCTAAATTCAGGTTGGTCAGTTGGGTCATGGCGATTCCGGGATGAGATGTCAATTTTGGGCGCAATTTTACAGCCTGTGGCTGCAACCAAGTAGGCATTATAGGGCCATCTGGTTGTAATTTCCTGCAAGCTCCGTTAGGCTGGCTTGCATGAGTACCTGTTCCCGCTGCGGCGCGCAGTTTTCGTGCGCGATGAAAGATGCCGATCCGGCGGCGCCGGCGCAGCCGTGCTGGTGCACCCTGCTGCCGGCCGCCGTGGCCGTGCCCGCCGGCGCGGACGCCAGCTGCTGGTGCCCGGACTGCCTGAGACAGCATATCGCCCAGACCAGCCGCCCCGCGCACGATTGAGCCAGCTCAAACCCTGCTGAACCCAGGGCCGGACAATCGGCTGATATCCCGCCGGGAGTCGGAAATGAACCAGACCTCGCTTGACAAGCAAAGTGGCGATGCTGAAGATGATCATCTGGCACGCATCGTGCGCCTGGAGACCAATATGGAGAATGTCGCCAGCATCCTTCTTCAGCTGCAGCGCAGGGAGGAAGAGCATTTTCACTACACCCTGGCCGAGCTGACGCGCCTGCGCGACAGGATCGACAGTTCACGCGACCGCATGGATCATCTGCACCAGATTGCGATGGATAAAATCGATCGCAATACCTACTGGATCATCGGCCTGATGTTCGCCCACATCACGGCCACCGTCGGCATTCTGGTGCGCCTGATGATCAGCTGACCGTGCGGAAAAAGCGCAGCATTTCGCGGCTCGCGTCCGGCCCTTTGGCATCGGTGTAGGTGCCCAGCGCGCTGCCGCCCGACCAGGCGTGGCCGGCGCCGTGCACCACCCAGTGCTCACCCACCGGCGAACCGTCCGGCCTGGTGTGCGTGGTCTGCGTGTAGCTGTAGCCGTTCGGCACCTCGCCCGACTGCACGCGCGGGCGGCGCAGGTTGCGGTGATGGTGCAGGCGCTGCTTCATCACCTGCTCGCCGTTGACCGGATGGACAGTGGTGTCGCTGTCGCCGTGAAAAACAATAATCGGCTGCGCATCGTTGCCGGCTTTGGCCGCCGATTTCACGCCGCGCTTCATCGCCGTCAGCGCCGACGGCAAATCCTGGGCCGACGCGAACGGCAAGCCCGAATGCACGCCGACCGCCGCGAACAATTCCGGATACAGCGTGCCGACAATCACCGCCATCGCGCCGCCGGCCGACAGGCCCGCCACGTACACCTGGCGCTCATTGACCGGATATTCCTCGATGATCTGCTGGGCGATGCCGGCAATGATCGATGGCTCGCCCTGGCCGCGCTGCTGGTCGATCGCGTTGAACCAGTTCCAGCACTTGGAGTGGTTGGCCTGCGCGTTCTGCTCGGGATAGACCACCAGGCATTCCATTTCTTCCGCCAGTTGATTCATCTGCGTGCCGGCGGCAAAATCGTCTGGATTCTGGGTGCATCCGTGCAGCATCACCAGCAGCGGCATGGCTTGCCCGTGATAACTGGCCGGCACGTACAGCTTGTAGTGGCGTGTGCCCGCGTGATTGCTGTAGCTGCCGCGAATGAACTGCGCGCCTTCCGGTAGCGGCGGTGTCGGTGACGGTTGGCGCAAGGTTCCGAGGTCGATGGCGCGATCGAGATTGGCCTGCAAATCGATGCGGATTCCCATGCGTTCGAGGATGTCTTGCGCGAACTCGGCAGGATGGCTGGCCGGATTCGGCGCCTCCCCCCTGGCGCTGTGCGGCGTCTGCTGCGTGGTGGCGGCGGGGGGCGGGTTGATGTCGCGCATCGCCTGCGCAGCGCGGCCGGACGAACGCTGGAGTGGGCTGCCTTTACTCAGCAACTGCTGGGCGGCTTCCCGCATTTGGGTCAGAAAATTCAATTTCATGGCTATCCTTAGTGGATGCGTTGAGCCAGAGCGGTCTTGAGAACAGCGCTGGCATGTAGCGAACCGAGCACAAAGATCGATTCGATGGTGGCCAGTGCCAGCTCGACGGAAACGTCGCTGGCGATGCTGGCCAGGCCCAGTACCTGAATCTGCAGGCGTTCGCCCGCCGCCCGGATGGCTTCCAAATCGGCGCGCGAATAATGCTGCATGCCCAGTACCAGGCTTTTGCGCGCCACGGTCTGTTTCACCACGTCGGCGTGCTGGTTCAGCTGATTGCGGATCGCTGTGCGGATCAAATCGGTACGGTTGGAGTAAAAACCTTCCTGCACCAGCAAGTCGATTTGCCCCAGGTCGATCGGACCCAGATTGATCGTGATCTTTTCCGATTCCGCGGTTTTCAGCTTTATTTCTTGCTTGGCCATATGTCTCCATCTATTTACCATCTATATGGATGGTAGTTTAGGCGCCTCTGCCGCCAGGTCAAGGAGATTCGCGGCATAATGGGGGCATGAGTGAAGCAACCAACATAATCTCCTCGCCGGTGCCGTCGCCGTGCGTCAGCCTGTGCAAAATGGATACAGAACGGCGCTACTGCATGGGCTGCCTGCGCACCATCCCCGAGATCGTCGCCTGGAGCAAGGCCGATGACGACTACAAGCGCGCGGTCTGGGCCGAGCTGGCCCAGCGCCGTGCCAGCGTGCGTTTCGACGACGAAGAACCATGAGCCTGCTGCCGGCATCGATACAGGTGTTTGAGCGCGGTTGGCTGTCGTCCAACAACATCATGCTGCTGGGCCGGCACGACACGGCCATCATCGATACCGGCTACGTCAGCCATGCCGCGCAGACACTGGAGCTGGTGCGCCACGCCCTGCACGGGCGGCACCTGGACCAGATCATCAACACCCATCTGCATTCCGACCATTGCGGCGGCAACGCCATCCTGCAAGCGCACTACGGCTGCCAGACCTCGATTCCCGCAGCGGAAGCGGACAAGGTGCGGCACTGGGACGTGGAAGCGCTGAGCTTCAAGGCCACCGGCCAGCGCTGCGACCGCTTTACCTTCGACGCCACCATCGCGCCGGGCGACGTGCTGCAACTGGCCGACATGGAATGGCAGGCGCTGGGTGCGCCCGGCCACGACCCGCATTCGCTGATCTTCTACTGCCCGCAGGAACGGGTGCTGATCTCCGCCGACGCCCTGTGGGAAAACGGCTTTGGCGTCATCTTCCCTGAACTGGACGGAAAATCGGGCTTCGCCGAAGAACGCGCCACGCTGGACCTGATGGCCGGCCTGGACGTGCGGACCGTGATTCCGGGGCACGGCCGCCCCTTCAGCGACATCGGCGCGGCCCTGGCGCGCGCGCGCTCGCGGCTGGACTACCTGCAGGCGGATCCGCTCCGCAACGCCGAGAACGCGCTGAAAGTGCTGCTGAAGTTCCTGCTGCTGGAACGCCAGCGCATCCCGCTGGCCGACGTGCCGACGCTGCTGACGTCGATGCCGGTGTTCGCCGCCGCCAACGACAACTACCTGCAGCAGACGCCCGAGGCATTGGCCGACTGGGCCGTCGCCCAATTGGTACGCGCGCTGGCCGCCCGTATCGAAGGTGAGTACCTACTTAACGCATAAATGTCGGCTCTGACCCCGAATTTAGAGGGTTAGCCCTAAGCTTAGGCACGGTCGTACTATTTTGGTTCTATAATCGTTCGCACGATAACTTCCATCCGCGAGTCCGCCATGTCCCTGCCTGCCGTGCTGCAAAATCTTACCCTTCCCGTCATCGCGTCGCCGATGTTCATTGCCAGCGGCCCGGCGCTGGTGGCGGCGCAGTGCAAGGCCGGTATTGTCGGTTCGTTCCCGGCGCTGAATGCGCGTCCGGCGGAGCTGCTCGACGCATGGCTGACCGATCTGCAGAAGCAGCTGGCCGAGTTTCAGGCCGCGCATCCGGACCGGCGCGTCGGCCCGATCGCCGTCAACCAGATCGTGCATCAGTCGAACGACCGGCTGGCGCATGATGTCGAGGTGTGCGTGAAACACCAGGTTCCGATCATCATTTCCTCGCTGCGCGCGCCGCCGAAGGAGATGCTGGATGCCATCCACAGCTACGGCGGCATCGTGCTGCATGACGTGATTTCCATCCGCCACGCCGAGAAGGCGCTGGAGGCCGGTGTCGATGGCCTGATCCTGGTGGCCAGCGGCGCCGGCGGCCATGCCGGCACGCTGTCGCCGTTTGCACTGGTGGGCGAGGTGCGCAAGTTCTTCCACGGGCCGATTGCCTTGTCCGGCTCGATCGCCACCGGCGACGCCATCCTGGCGGCCCAGGCCATGGGCGCCGATTTTGCGTACATCGGCTCGCGCTGGCTGGCCACCAAGGAGTCGAATGTCAGCGACGGCTATCGCGAGGCGATCATCGAATCGACGGCGGCTGATATCGTCTATTCGAATCTGTTCACCGGCGTTCACGGCAATTACCTGAAAAAGTCCATTGTCGCCGCCGGCCTGGACCCGGACGCGCTGCCGACCGCCGACAAGACCGCCATGAATTTCGGTTCCAGCAGCGCCAAGGCCTGGCGCGATATCTGGGGCGCCGGCCAGGGCGTGGGCTTGATGGATGACATTCCTTCCGCCGGCGAGATGGTGGCGCGCCTCAAACGCGAATACGACGCCGCGCGCGCGCGCCTCGCGCTGTAGGAATTTATGCAACCCCGGTTGCTTTTCAGGTAAGATGGACCTGAACACAACCGGGAGCTGCAATGAACCTGCACCAGACCTTGTTAGCCGCGGCGCTTGCATTGGCGCTGGCCTGCCCGGTGTGTCGCGCGCAGGATGCGATCAACGCCACGGCGCGCACCTTGATCGATGAAGGCAACGTGCTGCTGACCAAGGGCCAGGGCAACGACGCGCTGGTAAAATTCATTGCCGCCGCCAAGGCCGATCCGGAGTCGTCGTTGCCGCCGGCCAGCATCGCCCACATTCTGTTCACCGCGTCGAAACTGGCCCAGGGCGACCAGGCCGACCAGCTGCGTCAGAAGGCCGAAGCCGCGGCCCGCTATTCACTGAGCAAACACCCCGGCAACCCGATCGCGCTGGAAGTGTTACGCATGCTCAGCGAGGAACAGCCTTTGCAGCTGCATCAGCCTACCCCCGAGGCGGCCAAGGCCCTGCATGAGGGTGAGGTGCTGTTCAGCCAGCAGAAGCTGGACGAGGCGCGCGCGCAGTACGAACGCGCGGCGACGCTCGATCCGCTGTATTCCGCCGCCTGGATCTATGCCGGCGACTGTCTGTTTGCACAGAAAAAATACGCCGAGGCCGAGCAGCGCTTCCGCAAGGGCGTGGAAGTGGAGCCGCTGAATGCCCAGGGCTGGCGCTTTCTGGCCGACGCGCTGGCGCTGCAGGGCAAGCCGGGCCCGGCCGAAGGGGCGCTGATGAACGGCATCGCCGCCCAGCCGAGCCAGATGCCGAACTGGCTCAAGCTGAACCAGTTGCGCAGCACCAGCGGTTTCCCGCTGACGCCGGCGCATCTGGCGCGCAAAACGACCGAGCCCGCGTTTGCCGCCGAACTGGCGGCCTGGCGCAAGGCGCTGCAGGCCGACGCGCCGGCGGACGAAGACGGTCAACTGAAGGCCATGCGCGCCCTGGCCAAGGCCGATCAGCTGGAAGCGGCGTTGCTGCTGCTGCTGTATCGGGAATCCTGGCGCGCCGAGCTGGAGGCGTGGAAGCAGGCTCATCCGGAAGGCGTGCGCAAGTTCATCGACGCCTACCAGTTGCGACCCTGATCAGTTGCCGGTCTTGATCGCCCACAGGCCGGGCAGGTTGCGCCAGTAGCCGTAAGCATCCATGCCGAATCCGACCACGAAGCGGTTGGGAATGGTGATGCCGACGATGTCGGCCTTGACTGGCTTGGCCTTGCCGATCACCTTGTCCGCGAACACGGCCAGGATCACTTCCCTGGCGCCCATGTCCAGCAGACGCTGTTTGACGTGCGCCAGGGTTTCGCCTTCGTCGAGGATGTCGTCCAGCACGATCACGGTGCGGCCGCTGACGTTCGAGCGCGGCACCACTTTCCACACCACCTCGCCGCCGCGGTCTTCATCGCCGTAGCGGCTGACGTGGATGTAGTCGAATTCGAGCGGGAAGGTCAGCTGCGGCAGCAGGTTGCCGGTGAAGACCACGGCGCCGCCCATCACGCCCAGCACCAGCGGGAATTCTTCGCTGTCCGGTTGATCAAAGCGGGCGTTCAGCGTCCCGGCCATCTGGGTGACGGCGTGGTCGACGTCCTGTTTGCTGAACAGTTCTTCGGCGTCGGCCAGCAGGGCGCGCGCGCGGTTGTGGTGGAAGTCTTGCATGATCTTGCGATTTTCTGAACGTGAAGGCCGTTATTATCCCTAATTACTGGTAATCGCGCACGTCCGCGATCACCTTGCCGTCGTTCGGCAGGCTGCCCACCGCGACGAACCGCACCTCGCCGCGCAGCTTGGTCACCTTGCGTATCGAGTCGACGATGGCGGCGTTGGTGCTGGCATCGGCCGCGGCGGGATCGCCGACTTCGCAGTGCAGCGTCATGCTCTCCTCGGCCACCTTGCCGGAGACCACCAGCCGCGACTTGACGATTTCCGGATGACGGCGTGCGATGTCATGCACCTGCGACGGATGCACCAGCATGCCGCGGATCTTGGTGGTCTGGTCGGCGCGGCCCAGCCAGCCCTTGATGCGGACGTTGGTGCGGCCGCAGGGCGATGGCGGCGCATCGGTCAGTATTGCCGACAGGTCGCCGGTGGCGAAACGGATCAGCGGATAGTCCGGGTTGAACACGGTGACCAGCACCTCGCCCACTTCGCCATCCGGCACCGGGTCGCCGCTGCCGGGGCGGACGATTTCCAGTATCACGTCTTCGTCCAGCACCATGCCGGGGTCGCGCACGTCGCCGCTGCGGGTTTCGTAAGCGATGCTGCCGACATCGGCGGTGGCGTACATCTGCAGCACATGCCGCATGCCGTGTTGCGCGAACCAGGCGCGCAGCGATTCCGGCAGGGCTTCCGCCCCCACCATGGCGTGCTTGATGCAGCTGATATCGACGCCCATCTCCCGCGCCTTTTCGATGATGATCTTCAGGAAGGATGGTGTGCCGACGTAGGCATCGGGCCTGAGCGCATGGATGGCCTGGACCTGCATTTCGGTCTGTCCGCTGCCGGCCGGGATCACGGCGCAGCCGATGCGCGCGGCGCCGCCTTCCACCATGAACGCCGCCGGCGTGAAGTGATACGAGAAGCAGTTCTGCAGCACGCCGCCGGCGCGGATGCCGGCCGCGTACATGGGGCGGGCGAAGCGCCACCAGTCCTTGCCGCGTCCTTCCGGATCGAAGATCGGCCCGGGCGACATGTAGATGCGCGACAGCTGCGCCACCGGCGTGGTATTCAGGCCGCCGAACGGCGCCTGCTGCTGCTGCAGCGCGTGCAGTTCCGATTTGCGCGTCACCGGCAGCGCGGCCAGGGCGGCGCGGCTGGTGATGTCGGAGGCGTTGACGTCCTTCAGAATGCGCGACCATCCGGCCGCCGCCTTGGCCAGCGCCACCAGTTGCGGCAGGCGTGCCATCAGTTGGCGTTCGCGCTGCTCCGGTGGGCGCAGCTCCAGGCTGTCCAGGGTAGAGGGCATGGTCATGTCCTTATGCCAGCCAGCGCTTGCGGCGCCGGTAGAATTTCATGTCGCGGAAGCTCTTGCGTCCGGCGCCGGAGACGCCCAGGTAGAACTCCTTGACGTCTTCATTGCCCGACAGGGCGGCCGCCGTGCCCTCCATCACCACGCGGCCGTTTTCCAGGATGTAGCCGAAGTCGGCGTAGCGCAGGGCGATGGCGGTGTTCTGCTCGGCCAGCAGGAAGGAGACGTTTTCCTTGCTGTTCAAGTCCTTGACGATGCCGAAGATTTCTTCGACGATCTGCGGCGCGATGCCCATCGAGGGCTCGTCGAGCAGAATCATCGATGGCCTGGCCATCAGCGCGCGGCCAATGGCGCACATCTGCTGTTCGCCGCCGGACGTGTAGCCGGCCTGGCTGGTGCGGCGCTCCTTCAGGCGCGGGAAGTAGTGGTAGACCTTCTCCAGCGCTGCCTTGAGTTCCGCGCGTGAGGCGTGGCGGGTGTAGGCGCCGGTCAGCAGGTTTTCTTCGATGCTCAGGTGGCCGAAGCAGTGGCGTCCCTCCATCACCTGCGACAGGCCGCGTTTGACCAGTTCATTCGGCGTCAGATGGTCGACGCGTTCACCCTTGAACTGGACTTCGCCCTTGGTGACGTCGCCCCGTTCGCCGCGCAGCAGCGTAGAGATGGTTTTCAGCGTGGTCGATTTGCCCGCGCCATTGGCGCCCAGCAGGGCGACGATTTTGCCTTCGGGGACCTGCAGCGAGACGCCTTTCAGCACCAGGATCACGTGGTCGTAGATCACTTCCACGTTATTCACAGAGAGGTAGCTCATTTCAGGCAGGCCGGCGTGATTTTTTTCTCGGCCGCATAGGCGTTGGAGGTTTCCTCCAGCAGCTTGCGGGTCAGCGCCTTGTCGCCGACGATCCAGTTGGGCGTGATGGCGTTCCACTTCTTGCCGTCCCATTGCTGGACTTTGACGGCGCCGGAGCCTTCGTGGTCTTCGCAACTGGTCTTCACCGGCGGCAGCATGTTGAGCGCGCCGATGGCTTTCAGCCGCGCTTCATCGACGTTGAGGTTCTCCAGGCCCCAGCGCAGCTGTTCGCCGCTCACGCGCTTGCCCTTGCCGTACTTGTCCTGCGCCGCGCGCATCGCTTCCACCCACAGGATGGCCGCGCTGACGCCGCGCATGTGATAGACGCTGCCGATGCGGTTCGGATCGGCCAGATTGCCCTTGCCGGCGGCGTACAGCTTTTTACGGATTTCGTCCAGCACCGGGTAGTTGCCGGGCGTGTTGATGGTCATCGCCGTATAGCCCTTGGCCGCGTCGCCGGTCGGCACGGTGTCCTCCTCCGAACCGGCCCACCAGACGCCGAGGATTTTGTCGCGCGGGAAGCCGTTGCGCTGCGCGGTCTTGATGGCCACCGCATTCATCGAACCCCAGCCCCACAGGATCACATGGTCGGGCCGCGCCTGGCGGATCTGCAGCCATTGCGATTGCTGTTCGCTGCCCGGCGGCGTGACGGGAATCTTGATCAGTTCAAAGCCGTGTTGTTTGGCCAACGCCTCCAGCACCGGCAAGGGTTCCTTGCCGAAGGCCGAGTCGTGGTAGAGATGGACGATCTTTTTGCCTTTCAGCTTGTCCATGCCGCCGTTCTTGTCGCCGAGGTATTTGATCATGGCGGCGGCCTGGTTCCAGTAGCTGGTGATCAGCGGGAAGACGTAGGGGAAGACCTTGCCGTTGGCGGCATCGGAACGGCCGTAGCCGATCATCGTCATCGGTATCCTGTCCACCGCCAGGCGGTCTAGGATGCCGTAGGCGACGCCGGTGGACAGCGGTTCCACCAGCGTGGCGCCGCCGTTTTTGGTCTTCAGGCGCTCGTAGCATTCGACGCCGCGCGACGGGTTGTATTCGGTCTCGCATTCTTCCCAGCTGATCTTGACGCCGTTAACGCCGCCGGAAAGGTTGACCAGGTTGAAGTAGTCGATGATGCCGCCGTAGAAGCCGGAACCGCCCGCCGCGTACGGCCCGACGCGATAGGAGGGCAGGGCGATGTACTGGTCGGCGGGCTGCGCGAGGGCGGCGCCGCTGGCGGCGAGCAGGATGGCGGCGACGACGGATGCAAGGCGTTTCATTGTCTCTCTCCTCATTTTTATTCGTGCGGGAAGGGCCACAGACGCAATTTCTCTTTACCGATTTGCCACAGACGCGCCAGGCCATGCGGCTCGACGATCAGGAAAAATATAATCAGCGCGCCGAACACCATCAGCTCCAGGTTGGAGGCGACGCTGGTGGGCAGCAACAGGCTGTGCGCGATCACGTTCAGCATTACCGGCAGCAGCACGATGAAGGCCGCGCCAAGGAAGGAGCCGAGTATCGAACCGACCCCGCCGATGATGATCATGAACAGGATGCGGAACGACAGATCGAGGTTGTATGCCTCCGGTTCCACCGTGCCGAGGTAGGCATACGCATACAGCGCGCCGGCCACGCCGCAGTAGAAGGAGCTGACGGCAAACGCCAGCAGCTTGGTGCGCATCAGGCGGAAGCCGATCACTTCGGCCGCCACATCCATGTCGCGCACCGCCATCCACGAGCGGCCGACGTTGGAGCGCACCATGTTCTTGGCCAGCAGCGCCATCACTGCCACCACGCACAGCACCAGCAGGTATTTGCGTTCCGGCGTATCGAAGGCATGACCGAGGATGACGATGGGCTGCGCGGTGATCACGCCGGAGGCGCTGTAATTGGTGAGATACGGGATCTTGGTCAGACACCAGACCACGAAGAATTGCGTCGCCAGCGTGGACGCGGCCAGGTAGAAGCCGCGAATGCGCAGCGACGGCAGGCCGAAGGCGATGCCGACCAGCGCCGCGCTCAAACCGCCCAGCACAAACGCCAGCAGTACCGGCAGGCCGGGCAGGCGCAGGATGAAATTATAGGAAGCGAAGGCGCCCACCGCCATGAAGGCGGCCGTGCCCAGCGACAGCTGGCCGGCGTAGCCGGTCAGGATATTCAGACCGATCGCGGCCAGCGAAAAGATCAGGAAAGGTATCAATATCGCCGACAGCGTGTAAGCCGACGCGCACAGCGGCACCGCCACGATCGCCAACGCCATCATCGCCAGCAGCGCGACGCGGTCCTGCAGGATCGGGAAGATCTGGCCGTCGGCCTCGTAGCTGGTCTTGAACTGTCCTGCCTCGCGGTAGAGCATGGGCGTTCCCCTCAGATTCTGCGGATGATTTTTTCGCCAAACAGGCCTTCCGGCCGCACCAGCAGGAACAGCAGGGCCAGCACGTAAGGGAACCAGCCTTCGATGCCGCCGCCGACATACGGGCCGATGAACACCTCGGCCAGTTTTTCGGAAGCGCCGATGATCAGGCCACCGACGATCGCGCCCGGCATGGAAGTAAAGCCGCCCAGTATCAGCACCGGCAGCGCCTTCAGCGCGACGAAAGTCAGCGCGAACTGCACGCCATTGCGCGCACCCCACAGCAGGCCGGCCACCAGCGCGACCAGTCCGGCGACTGACCACAGCACGGCCCAGATGCGCTTCAGCGGGATGCCGACCGCCAGTGCGGCCTGGTGGTCGTCCGCCACCGCACGCAACGCCCGTCCCACCTTGGTTTTCGAGAACAGCAGGGCCAATGCGGTGACCAGCAGGCCGCACACCGCCGCGGCCGTGATGTCGAACTGCGAGACGACGATGTTGTACTTCTCCATCAGGTACTCGGAGGGCACGTCTTCGATCGGCAGTTCCAGCTTACGCACGCCGGCGCCCCACAGCAGCTGGGCAAGGCCCTCGATGAAGAAGGCCATGCCGATGGTGGCCATGAACAGGGTGATTTCCGGCTGGTTGACCAGTGGCCGCAGCACCACGCGCTCCACCGCGATGCCGAGCAGGATCATCACGACAATGGTGACCGGAATCGCCGCCCACAGCGAGACGCCGAATTTTTCGGTCACGCCCACGCAGGTCAGCGCGGCGAAGTAGACCATCGCGCCCTGCGCGAAGTTGAATACGCCGGAGGCCTTGTAAATCAGCACAAAGCCGATCGCCACCAGCGCGTACATCACGCCGGACAGCAGCCCGCCGATCAGCACCTCGAAGAAGAAGTTGAGGTTCATGCGCAGCCCACTCCGAGGTAAGCGTTGATCACATCCTGGTTGCAGCGTACCTCGTCCGGTGTGCCGTCGCCTATCTTGCGGCCGTAATCCAGTACCACCACCCTGTCCGAGATATCCATCACCACGCCCATGTCATGCTCGATCAGCACGATGGTGGTGCCGAATTGATCGTTGACGTCCAGGATGAAGCGGCACATGTCCTGCTTCTCTTCCACGTTCATGCCGGCCATGGGTTCGTCGAGCAGCAGGATTTCCGGCTCGGCGGCGAGGGCGCGGCCCAGCTCTACGCGTTTTTGCAGGCCGTAAGGCAGGCGGCCGACCGGCGTCTTGCGGATCGCCTGTATCTCCAGGAAGTCGATGATCTCCTCGGCCTTGATGCGGTGGGCGATTTCCTCGCGCCGCGCCGGTCCCCAGTACAGCGCCTGCATCAGGAAGCTGGACTTCATCTTCAGATTGCGGCCGGTCATGATGTTATCGAGGACCGTCATCCCTTTGAAGAGCGCGATGTTCTGGAAGGTGCGGGCGATGCCGGATTTGGCGGCCGTATGGCAGTCCATGTTCCCGCGCACCTCGCCGCGGTAGACGATCTGCCCCTGCTGCGGGCGGTAGACGCCGTTGATCACGTTCAGCATCGAGCTTTTGCCGGCGCCGTTCGGGCCGATGATGGCGCGGATCTCGTGCTGGCGCACGTCGAAGGAGATATTGGTCAGCGCCTTGACGCCGCCGAAGGAGAGCGAAATATTCTGCAGATCGAGGATCACCGGTCCCGCCTGGCGGCGGGTGCTGAAATGGACGTCTGGTTCGTTCATCTGCATGGTGGCGCTCTCCGTCATGCGGCTGCCTGCACGGCAGGGTAGGTCTGGCAGGGCTCTATTCTCAGGTCGGCGGCGATCAGGCCGCTGCGGCCGTCCTCGAACTTCACTTGCGTTTCAATGTATTGCGAGGTCTTGCCGTCGTAAAGCGCGTCGATCAGCACCGCGTATTTTTCGGCGATGAATTTGCGGCGTACCTTGCGTGTGCGGGTCAGCTCATCGTCGTCCGGGTCCAGCTCCTTGTGCAGCACCAGGTAGCGGTGGATCTGGGTCTCGCTCATCGCCGGCTCGGCGGCCAGGTCGGCGTTGACCTGTTCCATGCATTCCCTCACCAGGCCATACACGGCCGGGTGTGCGGCCAGGTCGGTGTAGCCGGAGTAGGCGATGCTGCGGCGCTCGGCCCAGTTGCCCACCGCTTCCATGTCGATGTTGATGAAGGCGCACACTTCGTCGCGTTGATGGCCGAACACCACCGCCTCTTTAATGAAGGGGAAGAACTTGAGTTTGTTTTCCACATAGTTGGGCGCGAAGATGGCGCCGCTGTTCATGCGGCCAACGTCGGCGGCGCGGTCGATGATCTTCAGGTGGCCGTCGTGATCGAACAGGCCGGCGTCGCCGGTGTGGAAATAGCCTTGCGCGTCGATGGCTTCGGCGGTGGCGTCGGGGCGTTTGTAATAGCAGTCCATCAAGGTTGGCGATTTCACCAGCACCTCGCCGTTGTCCGCCAGTTTGACTTCGACGCCCGGCGCCGGCAGGCCGACGCTGTCGAACTTGATCTGGCCGTCCGGTTGCAAACAGATGTAGGCGCAAGTCTCGGTGGAGCCGTAGAACTGCTTCAGATTGACGCCGATGGAGCGGTAGAAGCGGAACAGGTCCGGTCCGATCGCCGCGCCGGCGGTGTAGGCGACGCGGATGCGCGACATGCCCAGCACATTTTTCAACGGTCCGTACACCAGCACGCGGCCCACGGCATAGCGCAGGCGGTCGGCCAGCGGCACCGGCTTGCGGTCCAGCATTTGCGCACCGCAGCGGCGCGCCACCGCCATAAAGTAGCGGAACAGGTGGCGTTTGAACGCGCCGGCGTCTTCCATCCGTATCATCACGGTGGTCAGCATGTTCTCGAACACGCGCGGCGGAGCGAAATAATAGGTCGGGCCGATTTCGCGCATGTCGTTCAGCACCGTCGCGCCGGATTCCGGACAGTTGACGGTGAAACCGGCCGTCATGGCCTGGGCAAACGAGAACAAACAATCGCCGACCCAGGCCATGGGCAGGTAGGACAGGATGTCTTCGCCATCGGTGAGTTTTTCGAAACCGACGCCGCCTTCGCCGGCCGCCAGCAGCGCGGCGTGGGTCTGGCAGACGCCTTTCGGCTTGCCGGTGGTACCGGAGGTGTAAAGGATGATGGCATTGTCGCTGTTCCGGCCTTCGGCCACGGCGGCGTCGTAGTAGCCGGGGTGCTCGCGGTCCCAGGCGCGACCGATTTCCTGCAGCCTGGCGTAGGACAGCAGGCTTTGCTGACGATAGTGACGCATGCCGCGTTCGTCATCGTAGGCAATGTGGCGCAAATGCGGATACACTGATTGCAGTTCTAATAACTTGTCGACCTGCTCCTGGTCTTCGACGATGGCGTAGCGGATCTCGGCGTTTTCCAGCACGTAGACCATGTCGGCGGCCGGGGCATCCTGGTACAGCGGCACCGGCACGCCGCCCAGGCATTGCGCCGCCAGCATGGCCCAATACAGCCGGGGACGGTTGTCGCCGATGATGGCCAGGTTCATGCCGCGCTGGAAGCCGAGCGCGGCGAGGCCACAGGCGAGGGCGCGCACTTCGTCGTTGACCTGGGCCCAGTTCCAGCTCTGCCAGATGCCCAGGTACTTTTCGCGGAACGCGGGTTTCCCTGGCCGGTTTCGGCCATGGGCAAGCAGACGGCGCGGAAAGGTCTCATTCTGAGTTTGCACCAGTGTCTCCTGTTGCTGCTTCTTTTTGTAGAGTGATATTAACTTGCCTTTTAAACGCAGGTTGTCTTTTCGACGACAATTGACCGACTTTTCTATGGTGCATCGCAAAAATGTCTGATCGGCATCAAATAACTTTGCGGGAAGCCTTACGGTCGACGCTGTGGGCCAAAGCGCTGACGCCGGAACAAATGGCGCGCGTGGAAGCCGATACGGTTGAAATATCGGTTGCCAAGGGCGGTTATGTGTGCCGCAAGGGCGAGATGGTGGAACATTGGCTCGGCGTAATCGATGGCCTGGTGAAAATGAATAATTTCTCATCCACCGGAAAAAGCGTGACATTTACCGGGATGACCCCAGGCAGCTGGTTTGGCGAAGGGACCGTTTTAAAACGGGAACATCTGAAATACGATGCCATTGCTTTACGTGACAGCCGTATCGCACGCATGCCAATATCGACGTTTATGTGGCTGGTCGATAACAGCCTGCCTTTTACGCGATTTTTGCTGATGCAATTAAATGAGCGATTGGGGCAGTTTATCGGCATGCTGGAAAACGAGCGCCTGTTAGATCCTGACACCCGTATCGCCCGCTGTCTGGCATCGATGTTCCACAGCCAGTTATATCCCGGTCTGGAAAATACGATACTGATATCGCAGGAAGAACTCGGATATTTATCGGGCACATCGCGCCAGCGCGCAAATCAGGCGCTGCAGCGTTTGGAAAAGCTGGGATTGCTGAGTCTTGATTACGGCGGAATCCGCATCCTCGATCTGGACGGATTACGACGATATGAGGCTTAGCGGACTTTTTTTATCCAGATCGTGCTAACTATTGGCACGTACCCGCCAATTTCCGGCGCGTGCGGTATCCACGAAGGCGCGCAGCTTCGCGTCCTGCTGGGTGCGGGCGGGAAAATACAGGTAGAGTCCCGTGCTGCGGGGAATAAATGCCTGCAAGGTTTTTTCGAGTTTTCCGCTGCTCAGATCGGTACTGATTTCTATTTCGGGGAGATATGCCAGCCCTTGTCCCTGTCGGCAAAACTCGGCAATTAAAGTCGTGTCGTTGACAATTAATCCGCCAGTCGTTTCTATTTCAAAGCTGTGCTGATCGCGCAAGAAGCGCCAGCGATGCAAGGCGCCAGAAGAAGTAAAGCGATAGCGTATGGTTTGATGGTGTATTAATTCTTCCGGCTTGGCTGGCGCACCATATTGGCGGAGATATGTCGGCGACGCGACGACGGTCCACTCCAGTTCCGGTATTAATGACACCATGACCATGTCCTGCGCGACCGATTGGCCTAGCCGGATACCTGCATCGAAACCGGTAGAGATTAAATCGACCGCGCCATCGTTCAATGAAATATCGAGCGATACATCGGGATATTCACGCCTGAATTGCGGTGCCAAGGTTTTTAGTACCAGGCCGCCCAAGGCACGCGGAACCGTTAAACGCAGTGTGCCGATCGGTTTGTCGCGATAGGCATTCAGGGAGGAAAAAGCGTCGTCTATTTGCGACGTTGCCGAACGTAACTGCGCGTATAAACCGGTACCGGCTTCGGTCAGCGCCACGCTGCGTGTGGTGCGCTTGAATAAAACCACGCCATGACGCTGCTCCATTATCTTGATCGCTTTGCTGGCGGCGGTGGTGGTGATGCCCAATTGCGCAGCGGCCGCGCTGAAACTGCGGTGTTCGGCGACGGCCAGAAATGTGCGGACGCCATCCAGGGTTGCGGTTTTCATGCTTGTCATTGTGAACTTGTAATTCACAGAGCATATCAGGCATAGCTCTTTTTGCTCACAATTGTGCAGCCTAAGATGACGTTTTTTACGACAGGAGTTCGTATGTCTTCTTTGCAAAATCGCCGGGTACTGGTTACGGGTGGCACCAAGGGCGTCGGCCGGGAGGTGGTGGCGCGCATGCATGCCGAAGGCGCGAGGGTGTTGACCACCGCACGCAGCCTGAGCGGCGAGTTGCCGCCGGATGTCATTTTCGTTTCTTCCGACCTGACCACGGCCGCCGGTTGTGCCACCGTGGCGGAAGCGGTGCACGAACGGCTTGGCGGCGTGGACGTGATCGTGCATGTGGCGGGCGGCTCCAGTGCGCCGGCCGGCGGGTTTTCCGTCCTGGACGATGTGGAGTGGGAGCGCGCACTGAATTTCAACCTGATGCCGGCGGTTCGCCTGGACCGCGCGCTGGCGCCGGGCATGGTGGAGCGGGGGCAGGGCGTGATCATCCATGTAACATCGATCCAGGGCCGTCTACCGTTGCCGGCATCCACCACCGCCTACGCGGCGGCCAAGGCGGCGTTGTCCAACTACAGCAAGAGCTTGTCGAAGGAAATCAGCCCCAAGGGCGTACGCGTGCTGCGCGTGTCGCCGGGCTGGATCGAGACCGAAGCCGCTACCGCCTTCGTCAACGAACTGGCGGCCAAGGCCGGCCACAGTTATGAAGAAGCTAAAGCCGGCGTGATGCAGGCGCTCGGCGGCATCCCGCTCGGCCGCCCGGCCCAGCCGCGCGAAGTGGCGGACCTGATCGCCTTCCTGGCAATCTCCGAGGGGCTGACCGGCCAAGAATTCATCATTGACGGCGGTACCATCCCGGTCGCTTAAGCGGCATCGCGTTGCCTGGCTTGCCAGCGGTCGCACATTTCCTGCATGGCGAGCCAGCTTCCCGCAGATCTACCTAATGAGCGTGAAAGAATTTGTGCCATTGCAGGGCTCACTCGTCCTTGCCCATTCAAAATGCGATTGAAGGTTGACGCAGCCACGCCAAGCTGTGCAGCAGCCCTTCGGCCGCTAATGTTCTGCGGCCGTAAATAAACTTCCAAAATAAATTCACCCGGATGTAGTGGGTCATGCATTTCCATTAGTGATAGCCCTCATAATCGACATCATAAGCATCACTCAAGATGAATTCGAACGTTAGCCGCCGGAGACGATCATGATCACTATAGGCCATGGTTGTAAACACAACAAGCTCAGCCATTTAATCATTCTCCCGACCGTGTCACGTGGCGCTAAATCAAACCTGGGAATCGGGGTATCATAGCGACAAGCTATGCCGCAGTGGCGGCGCACAGGATTTGAATCTTTCCATGCATACTCCAGACCCCTCCCAAGTCGCCGAGCGCCTGGCGCTGTTGCGGGCGGCGATGCGTCAGCAGCAGGTCGACGCGCTGATGGTGCCGTCCGCCGATCCGCATCTGTCCGAATACCTGCCGGAACGCTGGCAGGGCCGCGAGTGGATGTCGGGTTTCACCGGTTCGGTCGGAACTTTCATCATCACCCTCGAATTTGCCGGCATCTGGACCGATGCCCGCTACTGGACGCAGGCCGAGCAGCAACTCGCCGGCACCGGCATCCAGCTGATGAAGATCACTTCCGGCGCCAGTGTGCAGTACATCGACTGGCTGGCAGCCCAGCTGAAGCCGGGCCAGACCCTGGCCGTCGATGGCGCCGTGCTGGGGCTGGCCATCGCCCGCCTGCTGCAACAGGCACTGGAGCCTAAAGACATCAAACTGCGCACCGATCTCGATCTGCTGGACCAGGTGTGGCAGGACCGGCCGGCGCTGCCGGCTGCGCCGATCTTCGAGCATCTGCCGCCATATGCGTCGAAAAGCCGCAGCGGCAAGCTGGCCGACCTGCGCAATGCGATGCAGCAGGCCGGCGCCAACCGCCACCTGATTTCCACGCTGGACGACATCGCCTACCTGTTCAACCTGCGCGGCGCCGACGTCAACTTCAATCCGATCTTCCTGGCGCATGCCCTGATCACGCCAACCCGCGCCACGCTGTACGTTGCCGACGGCAAGATCGCGCCGGAACTGCGCGCCGTGCTGGCTGACGAAGGCATCGATGTGGCATCGTACGGGCAGGCCGCCGCCGCGCTGGCCGCATTGCCGGCCGACGCCGTGGTGCTGCTCGACCCGCGCCGCATCACCCACGGCACGCGCCAGTGGATCGCACCCAAGATCAAGGTGATCGAGGCGATCAACCCGACCACGCTGGCCAAGTCGCGCAAGAGCGAACAGGACGCCGCCCACATCCGCGCCACCATGGAGCAGGACGGCGCCGCCCTGTGCGAATTCTTCACCTGGCTGGAACATACCCTGGCCAATCCCGACCGCGAACCATTGACCGAACTGGACATCGACCGCCAGATCACCGCCGCGCGCGCGCGGCGCCCAGGCTTCATCAGCCCGAGTTTCGCGACCATCGCCGGCTTTGCCGAAAACGGCGCCATCATGCATTACCGCGCCACCGAGGCGCGCCACGCCGTCATCCACGGCAACAGCCTGCTGCTGATCGACTCCGGCGGCCAGTACCTGGGCGGCACCACCGACATCACGCGCGTGGTGGCGGTCGGCCGCATCACCGAGGAACACCGCCGCGACTTCACGCTGGTGCTGAAGGGGATGATCGCGCTGTCGGCCACGCGCTTCCCGCGCGGGACCAAGTCGCCGATGCTGGACGCGATCGCGCGCGCGCCGCTGTGGGCCGAGGGTCTGGACTTCGGCCACGGCACCGGCCATGGCGTCGGCTACTTCCTGAACGTGCACGAAGGCCCGCAATCGATCTCGCCGTCGGCCATGCCGGAACCGCAGACGGCGATGGAACCGGGCATGATCACCTCCATCGAACCTGGCCTGTACCGGCCGGGCCGCTGGGGCATCCGCATCGAAAACCTGGTGCTGAACCGTCCCGCCGGCCATACCGAATTCGGCGAATTCCTCAACTTCGAGACACTGACCTTGTGCCCGATCGATACCCGCTGCATCGAACCCGCCCTGCTGCGCGATGAGGAAAAGCGCTGGCTCAACGATTATCACGCGACAGTGCGCAAGCGCCTGTCGCCACTGCTGTCCGGCGATGCGCTGGCCTGGCTGCAGACCCGTACGGAGGCATTATGAGCGCACGCGCAACCCGGGCCACCAGCGCGGTAGACCGTCTGAAACGCCGCACCGGCAACAGCAAATATTCGATGACGGTGACCGGCAGCGGCCACTTCTTCCTCAGCGAAGGCGCCGGCAATCCGCCACTGGGGCCGCCGATGGAGCTCGATGAATTCGTCGCCTTCGTCAACGGCATAGAACCGCCGGCGCCCAAGCGCGTCAGCAAACTCGATATCGCCTTCGAAAAGCAGCTCACCAAAACCAAAAAATAAAGGCATCTCATGCCCGGCTTCGATTTTCTTACGGCTTACTGGTCCCAGTCGGAGCTGGCGACCAATGCGGTCATCATCTTGAACCTGCTGGGCGCGCTGGCACTCGGTCTGCTGGTCGGCTACGAGCGCTCTTACCATGGCCGCGCGGCAGGCATGCGCACCTATGGGCTGGTGTGCATGGCGTCCGCCGCGCTGACGGTGATCGGGGGTTATCCGGCGCACTGGTTCGGCGGCCATGTTTCGCAGTACCTGGTCAGCTCCGATCCGACCCGCATCGTGCAGGGCATCGTCACCGGCATCGGCTTCCTCGGCGCCGGCGTGATCATGCGCGAGGGATTCAACATCAGCGGTCTGACGACGGCGGCCTCGATCTGGGCTTCGTCGGTGATCGGCGTGATGGTGGGCGTGGGCTTCTACATGGGCGCCATGGGGCTGGCGCTGCTGTGCGCCTTCTCCATGATTTACCTGACCAAACTGGAAGCCTGGCTGCCGTCGCGCCACGCCATCGCCATCACCATGCGCTTCAAGGAAGGCTACCGCCCGCAGGAACAGGCGCTGCGCCAGATGGCGCTGCAGCGCGGTTATGAAATCGCCGGCGGTTCGATGATGATCGCCAGCGACCGCAACATGCAGGAGTGGCGCTTCGTCGCCATCGCGCTGAGCAAACACAGTGGTTCGCCGATGTCCGTGCTGTGCGCGGAACTGGCGGACTTTGAAGGTATCCAAAGCTTCCAGATGACGCACGCGCGCAACTGACATGAATCCACAAGCTCAAGCCGTATTCGATTTCTGGTTCACGCCTGCCGCCGGCCAGGACCCTGAACAGCCGCGCCGCGAATGGTTCCAGAAGAACGACGCCTTCGACCGCGAGATCGCCCAGCGCTTCGGCACCGAAATCGAACAGGCGCTGGCCGGCGGTCTGCGCGACTGGGATACGCAAGGTCCGCGGGCGGCGCTGGCGCGCATCCTGCTGCTGGATCAGTTCTGCCGCAATGTCTACCGTGGCACGCCGCAGGCGTTTGCCGGCGACACGGAGGCGCTGCCGGCCGCGCTGAACATGATCGCCACGGGGGCCGACCAGGCGCTGGCGCCGCTGCAGCGCGTCTTCGTCTACATGCCGCTGGAGCACGCGGAAGACATGACGATGCAGGAACAGTGTGTGCGCCTGTTCACGCGCCTGGCGGCGGAGCGGCCCGACAATAAAGGCATCGCCGGCAATCTCGATTACGCGCATCGCCATTACGAAGTGATACGGCGCTTCGGCCGCTTCCCGCATCGTAACGCCATCCTGGGCCGCGTTTCGACGCCGGAAGAAGTGGTATTCCTCAAGCAGCCGGGATCGGGCTTCTGATGGCGCCAGCGCTGAACCTGATCGGCGCCGGCCATGTCGGCCGCGTGTTCGGCCGGCTGCTCGCGCGGCACGGCGGCTTCCGCATCCAGCAGGTGCTGACGCGCAGCGCCGCGTCGGCGCGGCAGGCGGTGGATTTCATCGGTACGGGCAGCATCGCCATCGCGTATGAACAGCTGCAGCCGGCCGCCGTCCACATACTGGCGGTGGGCGATGACCAGATCGCCGCAGCCTGCGAGGCGTTGGCGCGCGCCGTGCCACTGAAGGACAGCATCGTCTTCCACTGCAGCGGCGCACTGGCGTCCGATGCATTGCAGGCCGCGCGCGATGCCGGCGCGCTGACCGCCAGCGTGCACCCGATCCGCAGCTTTGCCGATCCGGCCGCGGTGGCAGAGCAGTTCGCCGGTACTTTCTGCGGCATGGAAGGCGATGCAGACGCGCTGGCCGTGCTGACGCCGGCGCTGCAAGCCATCGGCGCGCAGCCGGTGACTATCGATGCCGCCGCCAAAACCGTGTACCACGCGGCGGCCGTCTTCGCCAGCAATTACCTGGTGACGGTGCTGGACGCCGCCTTGCGCGCTTACCAGGCCGCCGGCATTCCCGAAGAGATCGCGCGCCGGCTGGCGCAACCGCTGGCCAGCGAGACCATGGACAATGTCTTCCGCCTCGGCGCCGCCGCCGCGTTGAGCGGTCCGATCGCGCGCGGCGATCTGGCCACGGTGGCACGCCAGCAGCAGGCGGTCACAGCATGGGATGCGCCAACGGGAGCGTTGTATCGGTCTCTTGTCGCGCCAACCACAGACTTGGCGAAACGCAAACACGCGAATGAGCGCTTCGGTGCCTAATTTCTGGCAAATTACCGCTTAACAACTATATTTCAACTGGATGCAGTACTTGTCCGGGACAAGAATGTTGTGGTTTGACTGCGCTTTCGCCACAAATAAGTATCGGGATCAGTCGACAAACCTGAGAATTCGCAATAAGCTTTGTTTTCTAGAAGAATTATCGAGCCTGAGGGGTAAGACATGTTATTTCTGAAAAGTACAACCGTTACGAAAGCCCCTGGCATTTACGACGTCGACATCGCCGCCAAGCCGCCAGGCAAGACCTTTGGCGTATTCCTGGCCACCGACCCGGACAATCCGCCGACCGAGGTGCTGAACCAGCTGACGGCGCTGGGCTTCAAGAATACCTACAGCGGTCCTTACACCCACAAGGACCGCGGCAAGGTGCTGGACCTGCACTTCCAGAAAGACGGCACCGATCTGTTCCAGGGCTGGAAAACCGAAGAGATGGAAGCCAACATGGCCGCCATCACCGCCCTGTTCAACAGCGTCGGCATCACCATCACGCCGCGAGTTATGAGCCTGGCGGAAGCGTACGCTTAAGAGGTCTCTAAGCCTGCACGTCGATGTGATACAAGCCCCAGGGGCACAGGCCGTAGCGGTCCGCCAGCGGCCTGGCAGCCATCTCGGGCACCTTGTCCGCCTCGTACACCGCCCATAGCGGGCCGAGTCCGCCCAGCGGCATCGGTGCGCCATCCAGATGGGTGGCCACGATGTAGCGCTGCGCGCGCGCCTGCGCCACCGTCACCGTCGCCGCGAAGCCATCGATCGCGCGCAGCACCAGTCTGGTGTTGTCGTTCAGCCTGGCGCCGGCCGCCTTCATCACCTCCAGCAGCAACGGGCCTTGCAGCGTATGCTGCTTCGCATCGTATTCCAGCGTCGGCTTGATGGCGATGGCCGGCAGCGCCGTCAGCGCGGCGAAATCGAAAGCATGCGCCTTGTCGAACGATTGCTTCTGCTTGACCATCATCTGATCCTTGACCGGATCGAGCTTGCCGCGGTTGGTCAGGCTGATGGCGCCGGTGACGGTCAGCAACGCCGGACCGGCGCTGGCGGCGGCCTGCGCGCGCGTGGCGGTTGCGGCGGACAAGCCTACCAGTGCGGCGCTGCCCAGGAACTGGCGTTTTTTCATGCGTGATACTCCAGAAAAGTCAGGTGCCGTATCATAACGCGCATGGACTTATTTGCCGACGACACCCGCCTCAATCCCATCCCCATCGAAGACGGCGAATTATGGTTCCAGCAGCGCCTGGCGCTGGACCTGCCGCCCGACGAGGTGATGCGGCGCCTGCTGGCCGAAACCGACTGGCGCGAGGAACAGATCCAGGTCTGGGGCAAATTGCACATGCAGCCGCGTCTGTCGGCCTGGCATGGCGAGGCCAGCTACCGTTATTCCGGCAAGACCTTCCATCCGCAGCCATTCACCGCGCTGCAACTGCACATCAAACAGGCGGTCGAACGCGTTACCGGACGGCAGTTCAACAGCGTCCTGCTCAATTACTACCGCAACGAACGCGACAGTATGGGCTTCCATGCCGACGACGAGCGCGAACTGGGCCGCAATCCGGCGGTTGCCTCGGTCAGCTTCGGCGCGCCGCGCACCTTCATCCTCAAACACCGGCGGCTGCCGAAAACCGTCAAGCTGGCGCTGGGCGACGGTTGCCTGTTATTGATGGCCGGCGCGCTGCAAAGCCACTGGACGCACGGCATCAACAAGGAGCGCACCCCGCGCGGACCGCGCATCAACCTCACTTTCCGGCAAATTCACCCCGATTTTTAAAGTCCCCTTAAGTTTGGCTTAAGTGAATTTAAGCCAGTGATAATTCTGCTTACATGATGTAACACTTATTATTAAATTGGTCCACACAGCAGTTGGCCGAAGTGCTATCTTGAACCCATCGCAATTCACAAGGAACTGCGATCCCAGGCAAGACCTTGTTAAACCAATGCTGAAAGATCCAATATCATGAAAAATACTCTGATCGCACTGATTGCCACCGCTGCCGCTCTGGGCGGTTCCGCTGCTTACGCACAAAACAACCAGGACGCCGCCGGCACCGCCTACATCGGCGCCGGTGTTGTCGGCAGCCGTTATGACTTCGACGCCGCGGGCGCCGGCGCTGTCAGCGGCGACAACCACAGCGGCACCAAAGCCGGTGGCAAAATTTATGGCGGTTACAACATCACCAATACCTGGGCGGTGGAAGCCGGCTACACCGACTTCGGCAAACGCAGCTACAACTACAGCGTAGGCGGCGCGGCCGGCGGCCTGCAGACCGATGCCCACTCCTACTACGTGGCCGGTAAGGGCACCTGGCCAGTCGCCAACGACTTCGCCGTGTTCGCCAAACTGGGCGTGGCGCGCAACCACAACGAAGTGAACACCTCCGGTATCGCTTCGGTGAACGGCAGCGACAACAAAACCGCGCTGTACGCCTCGGTGGGTGGCGAGTATGCCATCAACAAGAACGTCAAAGTCTCGCTGGAGTATGAAAACTACGGCAAGAACGACATCGATGTCGGCCGCAAAAACGGCGCCATCACTGCTGGCCTGCGCTACAACTTCTAAGCGCACCGCCGTCTGACCTCTTCAAGTACGAAGGGCCGGATTCTGCTCCGCAGGGTCCGGCCCTTTCGTTTTGCTGGCCCGGAGCGGGATGGTGCGCTTGCGCTTGAGCATGGATTCCTCGTTGGCGGCCAGCGAGGCACCCCAGAAACTGCGCAACGTCAGTGTGCTTTTCTTCAGCCGCGCGCTGAACAGGAACTCCAGGATTTCGTGTATCCACACGCGCCGCCCCATGCGGGTGTACCAGCGCATGCCGTGCCGTACATGCTGGTCCTTGCCCAGCAGGATGCGCAGGATGGCCTTGGGCCGCGCCTGCATGATTACCTCGATCGCCTTCACCCACAGCAGCACGCGCCACGGCGGTACCCTGGCGGTGGCCAGCACCTGGTGCTTGTAGTCCCATTTGGCGCTGTCGGTCTCGATCACCTTGCGGTTCTCCACCGTTTCAAAATACGGCGTCCAGCGATGCGGCGTCACGTACAGCATCTGGATCTGGTCGGGGTCATAGCGCAGCAGATGCTTGAGCGAGCGCCAGTAGTCGGCGTCGGTCTCTTCTTCAAAGCCCACCACATAGGTCGCCATCGACAGGATGCCGTGCTGGCGCAGCAGCCGGATGGCCTGTTGGTCGTCGCTGGTGGTGGTGCCCTTGCGGATGGTCTGGAGCATGGCTTCGTCGTAGCTTTCTATGCCCAGCAGGAAGCGGATCACCCCGGCCTTCTTATACAAGTGCAGGATATCGGCATCGCGCACGATGTCGCCCGTGCGGGTGGAGCCGACCAGCGTCAGGTTGACGTTCTCGGCGATCAGCGCTTCGAGGAAGGCCAGCCATGCCTTGCGCGAGCCGGTGGGCAGCTCGTCGGCAAAATTGATCAGCTGTACGCCATGGTCACGGTGCAAACGCGCCAGTTCCTTGGCGAATTGCACCGGATCGCGGTGGCGCCACTGGGTCCAGAAGCCACGCTGGCCGCAATAGCTGCACAAGTAGGGACAGCCGCGCGAAAATTGCACCACCACCGCGCGCATGCCGCCCCAGTAGGAATAGCGGTTGTGATCGATGAGTTCCCAGCCGACCCGGTAATCGTCCAGATTGCGTATCATCTCGGCCGGCGCGGTGGCCAGCGGCAGGCCGTCCCTCCGCAGCGCGATACCGTCCACTTGCGCGAGATCGGCGCCGCGCGACCAGGCCAGCATCAATTCGGTCGTGGTACGCTCGCCTTCGCCGCGCACGATGTAATCGATCTGCGGATAACCGCGCAGGATGTCTTCCCAATGGTAGGTCGGATAGACGCCGCCATAGACGATGGGCAGTCCGGGGCAGGCCAGCTTGACGCCTTCGGCAATGCGCATGATGGTGTCGTGTGCCGAGGTGGAGCCGGAGTGGCCCAGCATCAGCACGTCCGGCGCGTGCGCCGCGATCCGGTCGATCACGGCGGCTACCGTCATGGGGCCGAATTCGGCGTCGAGCAGGCTGACCTCGAAGCCGGCGTCGATCAGGGGACCGCCCACGCTGAGCAGGCCCAACGGCGGTAATTGTTCCTTCGGTATGCGGCTGCCGATGGCGGTGTGCGGCGGATTGACCAGCAGGATGCGCTTCTTGGAATTCATGGCGCCAGCTTAACATCTTGCCATGCCGAAAATCTCTCGCTTTCTCACGTAGAATGCATGCCAGCCTCAATACTCAACTCGAGACGCGTATGGACAGGATACAGGCCATGTCGGCCTTTCTGGCGGTGGTGGACACGGAAGGATTTTCCGCGGCGGCGCGCAAGCTGGGCGTGTCGCCGTCGGTGGTGACGCGCGCCGTCACCGAGCTGGAAGAACGCCTGGGCACGCGCCTGCTGACGCGCACCACGCGCTTCGTGCGCCTCACGGACACCGGCCGCGTGTATGCCGAGAATTGTCGGCGCATCCTGGCCGATCTGGACGAGGCGGACAGCACCGCCGCCGGCACGCATGCGGCGCCGCGCGGCCAGTTCACGGTAACTTCATCGGTCAACTTCGGCTGCATGCACGTGGCGCCGGTGGTGCGCGATTATCTGAGCCGGTACCCGGAAGTGACCATCCACTGCTGGTTCATCGACCGCAAGGTCAACCTGGTGGATGAGGGCGTCGATGTGGCGGTGCGTATTGGCGCGTTGCCGGATTCGTCGCTGCAGGCGATCCGGGTGGGACGGGTGCGGCAGGTGCTGTGCGCGGCGCCCGAGTATCTCGAACGCCACGGCGTGCCGCGGCGGCCGGAGGAACTGGAGCGGCACACCATCGTCACCGCCACCGGCGTCACGCCGACACCGGAATTCCGCTTCCGCGATGAGCTGAAAATACGGCTGCAGCCACGCATGACCACCAGCACCAACGAATCGGCGGCGGCCATGGCGCTGGCGGGGTTCGGCATCACGCGTTTGCCCTTGTACCAGATTGCGCCGGCGCTGCGGCGCGGCGAGCTGCAATTGCTGCTGGAAGAGTTCGAGCGTCCGCCGCTGCCCATCCATGTCGTGCACCGCGAAGGGCGCAATGCCGCGCCCAGGATCCGCACCTTCATCGACATGGCGGTGGCTGCCCTGCGTCAGGACGCCAGCCTGCAATAAGGCCGCTTACTTGCCGGCCAGCGCCGACTGCAGGTACTGGTCCGTCAGCATGGCCACTTCGTCCAGTCTGGTATCCATCGCAAAATGGCCGGCATCGAGGACTTCGATGCGCGCCGCGGGCAGATCGCGTTTGAAGGCCAATGCGCCCGCCACGGTGAAGGCCAGATCGTGCTTGCCCCACACCACCAGCGTCGGCAACTGATGCGCGGCCAGCCACCGCTGCCACTGCGGGTAGGCGGCGATATTGTGCTGGTAATCGTAAATCAGCTCGGACTGGATCGCGGCCTGGCCGGGACGGTTCAGATAGGCGTATTCGTCCATCCACAGATCGGGGTCGTAAGCTTCCACCTGCGGATCGCTGCCGATGTGGCGGGCCCTGGTGACGGCCACTGACAGATGGGCGCTGCGTACTGCCTGCTCGTGCGCGGCGCGATCGCTCCAGAACGGTTTGCGCGTGGCCCACATCGCGCCCAGGCCTTCCTCGTACACATTCCCGTTCTGGAAAATCATGCCCTGCACGGCGGCCGGACGCATGGTGGCCAGGCGCATGCCGACCGGCGCGCCATAGTCCTGCATGAACAGCACGTAGCGCTGGACGCCGACGGCGTCGGTAAATTTCCGCATCACTTCCGACAGGTGCTCGAAGCTGTAGACGAAGCGGTCTGGGCCGGCGCGTCGCTGTGGCCGAAACCCGGATAGTCGGGCGCGATCAGGTGATAGCGGTCGCCCAGCTTGCGCATCAGGCCGTCGTACATGCGCGACGAGCTCGGCACGCCGTGCAGCAGCAGCAAGGTTGGCTTGTCGGGCGAGCCGGCCTCGCGGTAGGCGATGTTGACGCCGTCGATGCTGACATTGCGGTAGGCCACCGGGGCGGCGAGGGCGGTGGTGCTGGCGGCCACGGCCAGCGCGGCGGCGGCGAAGACTTGTTTGGTATGAGGGCGCATCATGGTTCCTTATCGAGTGGTTGGCAGGCAGCGCCAGTGTCGTCGATAAGGAAACGGCTGAGAATCGCCACGCCCGGCAATGCACTTTTGCCGAAACGAGAATAAAAAAACCCGAAAGCCGGGGCTTTCGGGTTTGGCTGATGATCAGGTCGTCAGCGGCTTGTAGCGGATACGCTTGGGCTTGGCGCCTTCCTCACCCAGGCGTTTCTTCTTGTCGGCTTCGTATTCCTGGTAGTTACCGTCGAAGAAGGTGACCTGCGAGTTGCCTTCGAACGCCAGGATGTGGGTGGCGATACGGTCCAGGAACCAGCGGTCGTGGGAGATCACCATCACCGAGCCGGCGAATTCCAGCAGCGCGTCTTCCAGCGCGCGCAGGGTTTCCACGTCCAGGTCGTTCGACGGTTCGTCCAGCAGCAGCACGTTGCCGCCCTTGAGCAGGGTCTTGGCCAGGTGCAGTCGGCCGCGCTCACCGCCGGACAGGTTGCCGACGATCTTCTGCTGGTCGGCGCCCTTGAAGTTGAAGCGGCCCAGGTAGGCGCGCGACGGCATTTCGAAACGGCCGACGTTGAGGATATCGGCGCCGCCCGAAACGTCTTCGAACACGGTCTTGGCGTCGCTCAGCTTGTCGCGGCTCTGGTCGACCAGCGAAATCTTCGCGGTCTGGCCGATCACCACTTCGCCGCTGTCCGGCTTGTCCAGACCGGCGATCATCTTGAACAGCGTCGATTTACCGGCGCCGTTCGGGCCGATGATGCCGACGATGGCGCCCGGCGGGATCGTGAACGAGACGTTGTCCAGCAGCAGGCGGTCGCCGAAGCCTTTCGACACGTTCTTGAACTCGATCACTTCGTTACCCAGACGCTCGGCCACAGGGATGAAAATCTCCTGCGTCTCGTTACGCTTCTGGTATTCGTATTCGCTCAGCTCGTTGAAGCGGGCCAGACGGGCTTTCGACTTGGCCTGACGCGCCTTCGGATTCTGACGCGCCCATTCCAGTTCCTTGGCCAGCGCTTTCTGGCGCGCCGATTCGGTCGCCTCTTCCTGCTTCAGACGGTCCTGCTTCTGATCCAGCCAGGACGAGTAATTGCCCTTCCACGGGATGCCGTGACCGCGGTCCAGTTCCAGAATCCACTCGGCGGCGTTGTCCAGGAAGTAGCGGTCGTGGGTGATGCCGACCACGGTACCCGGGAAGCGCACTAGGAATTGTTCCAGCCATTCCACCGATTCCGCATCCAGGTGGTTGGTCGGTTCGTCGAGCAGCAGCATGTCCGGCTTGGACAGCAGCAGCTTGCACAGCGCCACGCGGCGCTTTTCACCGCCGGACAGCACGCCGATCTTGGCGTCCCACGGCGGCAGGCGCAGCGCGTCGGCGGCCATTTCCAGCTGCAGGTTCAGATTGCCGCCATCGGCTGCGGCGATGATGGATTCCAGCCGCTCCTGTTCCTTGGCCAGCGCGTCGAAATCCGCGTCCTCTTCGGCGTAGGCGGCGTACACGGCTTCCAGCTTGGCTTGCGCTTCGAACGCTTCGCCCAGGCCCGATTCCACTTCCTGGCGCACGGTTTTTTCCGGGTCCAGCTGCGGTTCCTGCGGCAGATAGCCGATGTTCAGGCCCGGCATCGGGCGCGCTTCGCCCTGGATGTCGGTATCGATGCCCGCCATAATTTTCAGCAAGGTCGACTTACCGGAGCCGTTCAGGCCCAGCACGCCGATTTTCGCGCCCGGGAAGAAGGACAGCGAAATATCTTTCAGAATCTGGCGCTTGGGTGGGACGATTTTGCCCACGCGGTTCATGGTATAGACGTAATTGGCCATTACTGAGGCTTTCTCAAAAAAATAAACACCGTCATTGTAAACGGCGATGGGCGCCAGCAGGCGCCCACACCGCTTTATTTCAGCGCCGTGCTGGCCGGCACCACCGGCAGCAGCACCGAGCTGGCGCCGGCCGTGCCGCGCTGGACGGAAATTGTGGCCTTCTGGAAATCTTCAGGCTTGGCGAAGAAGATGTTCGGCACGAAGGTCTGCGGATTGCGGTCGTACAGCGGGAACAGCGACGACTGGATCTGCACCATGATGCGGTGACCCGGCTTGAACACGTAGTTCACGGTCGGCAGGCGGAACTTGTATTCCTGCACTTCGCCGGCCGGGATGGCGGTCGGGTGTTCGAAGCTCTGGCGGTAGCGGCCGCGGAAGATGTCCAGGCTGATCGGCAGCTCGTAGCCGCCCATTTCCGGCTGCTCGGCCACGAACGGCGGGAACACGTCGATCAGCTTGACCACGAAGTCGCCATCGGTGCCGCTGGTCTTGGCAAAGATGTCGGCGATCGGCGCGCCCTGCAAGGTGACCGGGCTGGTCAGCACTGGCGTCTTGTACGACAGCACGTCGGTGCGCGTGCTCAGCGCACGCTGGTCCTGCAGCAGCCAGGTGGTCCAGCGCGAGCGGTCGCCGAACTCCAGCGGCGGCGCCAGGAAGGGCACCGGCTTGGCCGGGTCGGAGACGTAGCTGTCCTCGCCGGCGGCGGCCGGCTGGAAGGCCAGGCCGCTGTTGGCCTGCAGGTACAGCGGCGTCAGCTGGGTGGTGCCCGGCCAGTCGGCGAACTTGTCCCAGTGGTTTTCCGCGGCGTTGTAGATCAGCACCGGCGGCAGCGGCTCGGCCGGTTTCTGGTCCTTCAGGTAAGTGTTGAAGAAGGGGATCAGCACATTGCGGCGGAAATCGGCGGCGGTGTCGCCCTTCCACTTGAACGGGCCCAGGCGCTCGGCGTTGCCGTTGACCTGGCTGTGGTACCACGGACCCATCACCAGGTGATTGTTGCCGGTCAGCCCCTTGGCCTTCAGCGCTTCCCAGGTCATGACGGCGCCGTACATGTCTTCCTGGTCCCACAGGCCCTGCAGCCACATGGTCGGCACCTTGGATGGCTTGGCCACCACGTGCTTGTCCAGCGCCTGCAGCTGCCAGAAGGCGTCATAGGCCGGATGGGCCGACAGGCGGTTCCAGAAGCCGAGCTGGTCGAAGCCATGCCGTTTGGCCCAGTTGCCGGCCGTGCCCGCTTCGAGGAAGGTCTGGTAATCGTCGGTGCCCGGACGCGGCACGTCGTCGCCCTTGCCGGTTTTGGTGGTCTGGCCGGCGAAGTAATCGAGGTTGACCTGGCGGAACGCGCCATAGTGGAACCAGTCGTCGCCCATCCAGCCGTCGATCATCGGGCTTTCCGGCGCGGCCACCTTCAGCGCCGGGTGCGGGCCGAGCAGGGCCATGGTCACGGTCCAGCCGTCGTACGACGAGCCGATCATGCCGACGCGCTGGTTGCTTTCCTTGATGTTCTTCACCAGCCAGTCGATGGTGTCGTAGGCGTCGGTGGTGTCGTCGGTCTTGCTCGGATTCAGCGGGCCGATCGGCGGACGGGTCATCACATACTTGCCTTCCGAACCGTATTTGCCGCGGATGTCCTGGAACACGATGATATAGCCGTCATCCACCCATTCGCGGTCGAGCGCGCCGACGGTATCGCGCAGGTTCAGCTTGCGGACCTTGGCGCGGTCGGCGTCATATGGCGTGCGCTCCAGCAGCATCGGCAGATTGCTGGCGCCCTTGGGAATGAAGATGACCGTGTGCAGCTTGACGCCGTCGCGCATCGGGATTTCCACCACCCGTTTCTCGTAATCGTAGCCAGCTTCCGGCGCCTGCCATTTGGCCGGAATATCGCTGCCGTTCTGGATCATGGATGGATCCAGCTTCTGCGCGGCGGCCGAGGTAGCGGCCAGTGCGGTGGTCAGGAGGAGGGGGAGGAGATGGTATCGCATGCCGCAGGTCCTTTTTGCCGGGTGGAAAATGGACGATTGTAGACCAAGCGGCATGCAAACACGTCAGGCGCTCGAGGTATTTCTGCGGCCGCTCCACCAGCCCTCCAGCAGGTACAGCATCAGCGCCGCCCAGATGATCAGGAAACCGATCAGGCGGGCCTGCGGGAAGGCTTCATGAAACACCCACACGCCCAGCAGCGCCTGCATGGTCGGCGACAGATACTGGATCAGGCCCAGCACCGCCATCGGAATCTTGCGCGCGCCGGCGGCGAACAGCAGCAGCGGAATCGCGGTGATCGGCCCGGCGGCGGCCAGCAGCCAGCGCGTGCCGTCGTGCGGCGTGTTGATGAAGGCGTTCTCGCCGTGCCAGCTCAGCCACAGCACATACACCAGCGCCAGCGGGAACAGGATCATGGTTTCCAGCGACAAACCCTCCAGCGCCGCCAGCGCGGCGGTCTTGCGCAGCAGGCCGTAGCCGCCGAAGGTGATGCCCAAAATCAAGGCAATCCACGGCAGCTGGCCGGCATCCCAGGTCAGCCAGGCCACGCCGCCGGCGGCCACCGCCATCGCGATCCACTGGCCGCGACGCAGCTTCTCCTTCAGCACGATCAGGCCCAGCAGCACATTCACCAGCGGATTGATGAAATAGCCGAGGCTGGCGTCGATCACATGGCCGTTATTGACCGACCAGATATACAGGCCCCAATTGGCCGTCAACAGCAGCGAACTGGCGACAAAACTGCCGAGGATACGCGGCTGGGCCAGCACCCTGGGCAGCCATTTCCACTGCTGGCGCGCGCTCAGCACGATCACCAGAAACAACAGCGACCACAACATCCGGTGCGCCAGGATCTGCATCGGCGGCACCTCGCCCAGCGCATGGAAATACAGTGGGAACAGCCCCCAGAAAAAGAAGGCGGAGGTGGCGTACAAGATACCTGGATTCATGGCGCGCATTATACCCGGGGTCATACCCCTATCCGGGGTCAGGTCTTCCATTGCGTCACAGGCTCTGCTGTAGCGTCGCTACAGCAGAGCCTGTGACGCAATGGAAGACCTGACCCCGGAGGAGTACACTGGCGGTATTGACGAAACTGAACGCGGCCGATGCCAAAATCTCCTTGCCTTTTGCATAGTCTTATCCTATTGTGCAATGCACCAAAACAACAACAGGTGCAATCTTGACCGAGCAACATCAGAAGAGCAGTCTCGCGGCACTCACGCTGGCGGCTGTCGGCATCGTCTATGGCGACATCGGTACCAGCCCCCTCTATACCCTCAAAACCATCTTCGATCCCGAGCATGGCCTGGCACTCACGGAGGCCAATCTGCTGGGCATCGTCTCGCTGATCTTCTGGGGTCTGACCCTGATCGTTTCCCTCAAATACGTGACGCTGGTGCTGCGCGCCGATAACCGCGGCGAGGGCGGCATCATGGCGCTGATGGCGCTGGTGCTGAATTCCGTCAGCAAGGCGGCGCCGCGCTGGCACTATCCGCTGATGCTGCTGGGCGTGTTCGGCGCCACCATGTTTTATGGCGACAGCGTGGTCACCCCAGCCATCTCGGTGCTGGGCGCGATCGAAGGTCTGGAAGTGGCCGCGCCCGGCCTGGAACAATACATCGTCCCGCTGACCATCATCGTGCTGGTGACCTTGTACGCGGTGCAGCGCCACGGCACCGCCGGCATCGGCCGCTGGTTCGGTCCCATCATGATCGTCTGGTTTGCCGCGCTGTCCATCATGGGCGTGATTAACATCGTCGCCGCGCCGCAGATTTTGTGGGCGCTGAATCCGTTCCACGCGCTGCGCTTCATCCTCGAAAACCGCCTGATCGCGTTCGTCGCGCTGGGCGCGGTGGTGCTGGCCTTCACCGGCGCCGAGGCGCTGTACGCCGACATGGGCCACTTCGGCAAGAAGCCGATCCGCGCCGCCTGGTTCCTGGTGGTGTTCCCGGCGCTGGCGCTGAATTATCTGGGGCAGGGCGGCCTGCTGATCACCCATCCGGAGGCGATCTCGAATCCCTTCTTCCAGCAACTGGGCTCCTGGAGCGTGTTCCCGCTGGTGGTATTGTCCACCATGGCGGCGGTGATCGCCTCGCAGGCGACGATTTCCGGCACCTTCTCGATGACCAAGCAGGCCATCGCTCTGGGCCTGCTGCCGCGCATGCGCGTGGTGCATACTTCGGAGCGCGAGATCGGCCAGATCTATATCCCGGCCGTGTGCTGGCTGCAGCTGATCGTGGTGCTGATCGCGGTGATCGGTTTCGGCTCCTCCGACAAGCTGGCCGGCGCTTACGGCATCGCGGTGACGGCGACCATGCTGTGCACCACCTTCCTGACCTTCTTCGTCACCCGCTACCGCTGGCACATGCCGCTGGCGCTGTGCCTGGGCGCGACCGGCTTTTTCATCGCCATGGACATTGCGCTGTTCTCGGCCAGCACGCTGAAGCTGTTCCACGGCGGCTGGTTCCCGCTGTTGCTGGGCTCCGTGCTGTTCACCATCATGCTGACCTGGAAGCGCGGTCGCGCACTGGTGTTCGAAAACCTGCAAAAGCATGCGATCCCGCTGGAAGACTTCCTCGATTCGCTGTTCGTGGCGCCGCCAACGCGCGTCTACGGCACCGCCATCTTCCTGCGCGGCGAGAGCGATGGCGTGCCGCACGCTTTGCTGCACAATCTGTCGCACAACAAGGTGCTGCACGAACGCGTGGTGTTCCTGACCGTGCACATCGTCGAGGAGCCGTACGTGGCGGAAGCGGATCAGGCCAAGGTCACCGACCTGGGACACCAATGCTACCAGCTCAACGTGTATTACGGCTTCAAGGACGAACCGGATATCCCGAGTGTGCTCAAGCTGTGCGAGTGTCTGGGCCTGCCGTTCGAGATGATGGAGACCTCGTTCTTCATCGCCCGCCAGACCGTGATCTCGACGCCGGGATCAGGCATGGCCACCTGGCGCGAGCACCTGTTCGTGACCATGTCGCGCAATGCGCGCGGCGCCGCCGACTACTACCAGATTCCACCCAACCGCGTGATCGAACTCGGTACGCAAGTGGAAATTTGAGACAAAAATATGTAACTGAATGTAGTCACCGGAGTGGAAGCGGCGCTGTCTGCTAAACTTCTGCGCCGGGACTCTGAATATCCATCAAAGGTAATTATGAAATCGATGTTGAAATATGTCGCCGCTGCCGCCTGCGCAGTGGCTTTGGTCGCCTGCGGCGGCGGGCCGAAAACCACCACCGTGGCCGTCGCGCCGCAGCCGGACTACAAGCTGACGACCACCGCGACCGGCACCGGCAATATCGCCGAAGCGGGTGATACCATCGTGTTCAACTACGTCGGCTACCTGTACGACGCCACCAAGGCGGACGGCAAGGGCGCCAAGGTGGAAAGCTCGGTCGACCGCAATCAGCCGTTCAGCGGAACCGTCGGCGTGGGCGCCCTGAAGGATAACGGCGTTGTGATGACCGGCTGGGATCAGGCCCTGCTGGGCATGCAGGCCGGTGGCAAGCGTACCGCCGTGCTGCCGGCCAATCTGGCTTACGGCGTCTATGCGCTCGATGCACAAGCGGCCGTCAACGGCAACACCTATGCCGCCATCCCGGCCAACTCGCCGCTGGTGTTTGACTTCGAGATGCTGTCGGTGACCAAGAAAGTCACCATCCCGAGCGTTCCGCCGCCAACCGTGACCACGATTACCGACGTCACCGTCGGCACCGGCACGGTGGTCACCGCGGGCAGCAAGGTCAATGTGCGCTACACCGGCTGGCTGTATGACGGCACCCGGGCCAACTTCAAGGGCACACAATTCGACAGCAATGCGACCAGCACTACCTATTTGCAGGTTACCGTCGGCACCGGCGTGATCGCCGGCTTTAGTACCGGCCTGACCGGCATGCAGGTGGGCGGCAAGCGTACCGTCATCATCCCGCCGGATCAGGGCTATGGCGCCACGGCGCAAACCACGTCGAACGGCACGATTCCCGCCAATTCGACGCTGGTATTCGACATCGAAGTCATCTCGTTCCAGTAAAACGATCCACTTCGAAAAAAAGGCAGCCGTGTGGCTGCCTTTTTTTACGCCCGCAGCGCCTGCACCGGCGCGATACGCATCGCCGCCAGCGTGTGGCGCGCGGTGGCGGCCGCCACGATCAGCAGTGCAAGTCCCAGTGCCGCCAGCGGCGCCCAGCCTCCCAGCGGCGAGCGCTCGGCAAACGGCGCCAGATAGCGCGCGATCGCCAGCCACGCCAGCGGCAGCGCGCACAGCGCCGCCACCGCAGTCAGCGTCACGAATTCGCGTCCCACCAGCATGCCGATGGCCAGGCGGCCGGCGCCGTGCAGCTTGCGCAGCACGATCTCGCGCGCACGCCGCTGCACGCTGTGCGCCGCCAGCACATACACGCCGAACGCCGCCAGCACCAGCACCGCCGCCGTGGCCCAGGCCAGCATGCGCGCCAGCCGGATATCGTCCGCATAGGCCTGGGCGTAATAGCCGGCCGCGCGGCGTATCACAGGCGGATGGGCGGGGAAATAGCGCTGCCACAGTTCTGCCATGGCCGTCTCCATCAGCTCCGGCGCGGCGGCGACGCGCACCGTCAGCAGAGTGCTGTCGGCGGCCAGTTCATACATCATCGGACGCACCGGATCGCGCAGCGTCTCCCAGCGCAGCTCCGGCGCCACGCCGACGATGCGCAGCGCGCTGCCGTTGATGCGCTGGCCCACCGCCTCGCCGGGCATGGACCAGCCCAGCGCCCGTACCGCGGCCTGGTTGATCACCACGTGCTGTTCGCCTTCCGTGCCTGGCTGTTCAATGCGCGGATCGAACATGCGGCCCGCCAGCGGCTTCAGATCATAGACCCGGAAAAAGTCCGCGCCGATGAATTGCACCGACATGCCGATGCTGCTGCCGTCGACCCGCTTGACGGTCTCGCTGCCGCGGGTGCCGGTATGGTCGTCGCGGCCCGGCACATTGCGGCTGTCGGCCACGCCGCTGACACCGGGCAGCTGCGCCAGCGCGTCGCGGAAGGCGCGGCCGGCTGGCGTGTTCACATTCTCCGGCAGCTCGGCCACCAGCAGCGGCGCGGGATCGAAACCGGGCGGCGCGGCGGCGGCAAATTCGCTCTGCCACAGCATCGCCAGCGCCAGGCTGCCCATGCCCATCGCCACGGCGAATTGCAGCGCGGTCAGTACGCGCCGCAGCCATGCGCCGCCGGCCGTTTCGCCGCTGCGCTGGGACAGCGTGGCGCGCATGTCGGCACCGCGCGCCAGCCAGCCGGGATAGAGGCCGGCCAGCGCTCCGACGATGGCGCCGAACGCCAGGCAGGCCACAATGGTCGTCGTCGTGAATTCGCTGTCGAGAGTCCGCTGCAGCAGGTCGGAGGCCAGCGGCAGCAGCATCCAGGCCAGCAGCACGCCGAGCGCCGCTGCCGCCACAGACAGCAGCATGGCCTCCGCCATGAACTGCATCAGCAGCCGCCGGGTGGTGGCGCCCAGCACGCGGCGCATGGCGATTTCGCGCTGGCGGCGCAGGGCGCGCACGGTGGCGAGGTTGACGTAATTGACCACCGTCAGCAGCAGGATCAGCAGGCCGGCCACGCCCAACGCCAGCACCATGCGCATGTCGCCGCGTGGGCCGGTGCCCATGGTGTTGGCCACGCTGCGGTCGAAATAGGCATCCGCCAGTGCGCCCGGTGCGATGTCGACCATCTTGCGTCCACCCAGTGCGGCCTTCATTTCCGGCGTCGCCATGCTGGCCCACGGCGCCTGATCGATCGCCTTTTGCAGCGCGGCTTGCAGCGCACGCGGATCGGCGGCGGTCTTCACGTAAATCCGGCCGCCGATACCCATCCAGTTGGACAGCGCCTGCCGCCGTTCCTGTTCCGGCCACAGCGCGCTGCCGATGCCGACCAGGGCGCCGAACTGTATCGTGCTGTTGGACGGGCGGTCCGGCAGCAGCGCGCGCACCTGCAGGGTTTGATGATTGAGACTGACGCTGCGGCCCAGCGCCTCCGCGGTGCCGAACAGCTGCAGCGCCGCCGTCCGCGTCAGCGCCAGGCCGTCCGGCCGGGTCAGCGCCTGTTGCAGGTCGCCGGCCGATACGCGCAAGCCGGCGATCTGCTGGAACGCCGGATCGACCGCCGTGACGTCGAACGTACGTTGCCGGCCGTTCTGTTCCAGCAGCGCCTCGCGCGGCCACCACGCGCTGACCTGCAGCGGCAGACCGCTTTGCAGCGCCACCTCGCGCAGGGCGAACGGCGTGTACTCCATCCACTGCGGCTGCGGGATGAAATTCAGCCGGTGCTTGATCAGGTAGACCTGATCGCGCAGCGGCACGTCGCGGTCATAGCCGAAGGAATAATGTACGAAAGCCAGCAGAACGAAGCAGATGGCGAAACCGGCCGCCAGTCCAAGCAGTTCCACCGCGGCGTTGAAGGGCTGGCGCAGCAGCAGGCGCCAGGCGATGCGGAAGTCATGGGGCGCCATCCCGCTTACGCCGCCCGCAGTGCATCGACCATCACCCGGCCATCCAGCAGATTCAGGCTGCGCGAGGCTTGCGCGGCGTGATCGGGCGAGTGGGTGACCATCACCACCGTCGTGCCTTCGGCATTGATGTCGCGCAGCAGGCGCATGACTTCGTTGCCGTGTGCGCTGTCCAGGTTACCCGTCGGTTCGTCGGCCAGCAGCACGGCGGGGCCGGCCACCAAGGCGCGCGCGATCGCCACGCGCTGCTGCTGGCCGCCGGACAGTTGCGACGGCCGGTGGCTGGCGCGGTGGCCGACACCGAGTTTTTCCAGCATCGCTGTTACGCGCTCGCGCCGTTCGCGCGCCGGCGTGCCGTTGTACTCGAGCGCCAGTTCGACGTTTTCGAACACGCTCAGTTCTTCGATCAGGTTGAAGCTCTGGAAGATGAAGCCGATACGGCCGCGCCGCAGCCGGTTCAGTTGCGCCTCGCTCCAGCCGGCGACGTTCCGGCCTTCGAACCAGTATTCGCCACGGGTCGGCACGTCCAGCAGGCCGAGGATGCCGAGCAGCGTCGATTTGCCGCAGCCGGAAGGCCCGGTGATGGCGACGTATTCGCCCGCTTCGATTTCCAGGTCGATGCGGTCCAGCGCCGTGGTCTGGATGTCGCCCGCCTGGTGGATTTTGCTGACGCCGACAAGTTTGAGCATGGATGTCTGCCTTTCGAATGGTTTTGAAGAGGTTACTGCGTAATCTGCAGCCGTGGTGAATTTCCGTAGGCGGCGTAGCTGGACAGGATCACCTTGTCGCCCGCCGTCAGCCCTTCCAGCACTTCGATCTGGCTGTTGTTGCGGCGGCCGGTGCGCACCGCGCGGCGCTCGGCATGGCGGCCGTCCGCGTCCAGCACGTAGACCCAGGCGCCGCCGCTATCGTTGATGAAGGCGCCGTTCGGCAGCAGCAGCGCCGACGCCGGTTCACCGAGCGTGATACGCGCATCCAGACCCTGACCGGGATTCAGCACCGGCGGCTGCCCGTCGGTGAACACCATCTCGACGGTGAAGCGGCCGTCCTTGATCTGCGGGTAGATAGTGCTGATGTCGGCGGCGTAGCGATGACCGTCCTGCTGCACGCTGCCGTGGCGGCCGACCGCCATGCGGTTCAGGTAATACTCGTCGACGCTGGCGGTCAGCTTGAAGCGCGCCGGATCGTCGATGCGGCCGATGTTCTTGCCGGTGGCGATAGACTCGCCGATCTGCAGACGGAAGTTGGTCAGCCGTCCATCCGCAGGCGCACGCACGGCCAGCGCGTCGACGGTGGCGGAAACCAGTTTAAGTCCCGAGTTCAGGCCCTGGATGGACGATTCCAGCTGCTGCTCGGCGCTCTGCCGCACACGTGTCTCGGCGGCGTTGGAGCGCTGCTCCTGCTGGTAAGCCTGTTCCTGTTTGGCCAGCCGGTCCTCGGATTCTTCCAGCGCCACGCTGGAGATGAAGCCTTGCGCCGCCAGCCGCACATTGCGCGCATGCTGCTTGCGCGCCTGATCGAGCGCGAACTGCAGATCGTCCAGCCGGCGCTGATGGTCGCTGGCGCTGGCTTCCTGCTGCACGCGCAGGTTGGACAGGTTGAAGATGCTGACCGAATGTTCGTACTGGCGTGCCAGCAGTTCCAGGTTGCGCTGCGGGTTGGAGATGCGGAACAGCAGCTGGCCTTTTTTTACCAGCGCGCCATCGGCAGCGAAGACTTCTTCCACCCGGCCGGATTCCACAGCATCCAGAATCACGGAATTGAGCGGTTCGGCATTGGCGCGCACGATGATGTCGTCGACGAACACGCCGCGCGCGGCCTGGCCGATGCGCAGGTCGGCGCCATCGATCTGCAGGCCGCGCGGGATCCAGGCCCACAGCGCATAAGCCGCGACCACCAGCGCGGCCACGACGCCGACGGCGATGGCAATGCGCCTGCCGCGCCGGCGCGGAACGACGGTATCCATCGCCGCGCCGCTGGCGGGCAGGTGGGATGGCGTGGCCGCAAATTTTTTTTTCGGGTTCATGTCCGCCTTACTGCAAACGCTGTGCCATGCCTGAAAACGGGGTTTGCGGTGCGAAAGTGGCGCGAGTGTTCATTTTCGGACAGTGGCCGCTGTTCACGCGCGGACACTGGCTAGTGGCTGGGGCGTTTACATCGGTTTTACCGCTGCTAGAATGGCCGCATGACCGCCTATGTCCTGATCCTCGATGATGATGCCGATGTGGCCACCGCCGCCCAGCTGCTGTTGCGGCGGCGCCATGGGCGGGTCGCCACGCTGACCGATCCATCCGGACTGCCGGCGCTGCTGGCGCGTGGCGTGCCGGACGTGGTGCTGCTGGACCTGAACTTCACGCCGGGCCGCATCAACGGCGCCGAGGGTCTGGCGCTGCTCGACCTGTTGCGTGCGCAGCCGCAGCCGCCCGCAGTGATTGCGATGACCGCCTATGCCGATGTGCCGCTGGCAGTGGAAGCCCTGAAGCGCGGCGCCGGCGATTTCATCACCAAGCCATGGGACAACGCGCGCCTGATCGCGGCGGTCGATCAGGCACTGACACTGAGCTCGGCGTCGCGCGGCGGCGGCGCCGGCTCGCCCGAACTGATGGGCAAGTCGCGCGCCATGCGCGAGCTGAAATCGCTGATCGCCAGTGTGGCGCCGACCGAGGCGAACGTGATGGTGCTGGGCGAGAACGGCGTCGGCAAGGAGCTGGTGGCGCGCGCGATCCACGCGGCGTCGCGTCGCGCGGCGGGCACCATGCTGGCGGTGGACATGGGGGCGCTGCCCGAATCGACGTTCGAGAGCGAGTTGTTCGGCCATCGCAAAGGCTCGTTCACCGACGCCAAGGCCGATCGGGCGGGGCGCTTCCAGGCCGCGCGCGGCGGCACGCTGTTCCTCGACGAAATCGGCAACATGCCGCTGGCCGCGCAGGCCAAGCTATTGACGGTGCTGGAGCGGCGCGAAGTCACGCCGATCGGCGCCGACAAGCCGGAAGCCATCGACGTGCGCATCGTCAGCGCCACCAACCTGGACGAGGCGCGGCTGTTCGATCCCGCCGTGTTCCGCGCCGACCTGCTGTTCCGCCTGAATACCATCGTGCTGCGCGTGCCGCCTCTGCGCGAGCGGCGCGAGGACGTGCCGCTGCTGGTGGCGCATTATCTGCAGCTGTACCAGACCCAGTACCAGCGGCCCGCGCGCAATGTGAGCGACGCCGCCATGGATGCGCTGATGCGCCACGATTGGCCCGGCAACGTGCGCGCCTTGCGTCATGCCTGCGAGCGCGCGGCGATCCTGGCGCAGGGCGCGGAGTATGTAACCGGGGATTTCGGCCTGGTCGCGCCGGTGGCACCGGCGTTACCAGCGCCGGCGGCCGCCACGGCGCGCGCCAATAACCCGGCGCCCGCCGGCGACATGACGCTGGAAGAACTCGAACGCATGGCCATCGCCAACACGCTGGCCCAGTTCAATGGCAACATCAGCCACGCCGCCAAGACCCTGGGCATCAGTCGCGCCGCCTTGTACCGCAAGCTGGGCAAGCATGGCATCTGAGCGCGCGCTCAAGTGGGGTGTGGCGGCCGGCGTGGCCGGCCTGATGACGCTGAGCGTCGCCGCGGATGCACTGGCGGCCGCGCCGGCGCCGCGCCGCATCGTGTTGTGCGTGCTGCTCGCCGTGGCGCCAGCCAGCCTGATATGGCAATGCCTGAAGCGCCTGCACCTGCGCGCGCCGCGCATGGAGACGCAATCCAGCGCGGCGCCAACATCAACGTCGCCGTCACCGGATCAAATCGTACTGGCATTGGAAGCCCGCCTCGAACACGCGCCGATCGCGTTGTTCACCATTCGCGACGACGCTGTCGCGCCGCTGAATGCCAGTGCGCGCCGCCTGCTGGCGCCCGGCCGCGCCAGCGCGCCGCAGGATCTGCGTCAGCTGCTGGCGAAGCAACCGGCAGGCCAACGCCAGTTGGTCAGCTTCGACACCGAACGTGGCGCCGAGCGCGCGCTGGTCGCCGTCTCCACGCTCAGCGTGCAGGGCGCCACCCAGCGTCTGGCCGCGCTGATGCCGGTGGAAAGCCAACTGGAAGCCGAAGCCCTCAACGCCTGGCGCGAACTGGTGCAGGTGCTGACCCACGAAATCATGAATTCCCTGACGCCGGTGGCCTCGCTGTCGCGCACCGCCTGCGGCCTGCTGGACGAAGCGGGCAGCCAGCTGCCGGCCGACATCCACGACGACCTGGGCACCGCGCTGGACGCCATCGCGCGCCGCGCCGCCAGTCTGGTGGATTTCGTCGGCAGCTACCGCAGCCTGTCCACCGTGGCGCCGGCGCAGCCGCAGCGCGTGCTGCTGGAGGCGCTGTTCGAACGCCTGGCCGCGCTGTTGGCGCCGCAATGGCAGGCGCTGGACGGCCGTCTGACCTTCTCGGTCGAACCGGCGTCGCTGGAAGTGATGATCGATCCCGGGCAGCTGGAACAGGCCCTGATCAACCTGCTGAAAAACGCCGCCGAAGCGGCCGGCGCCAAGCCGCAGGCCCAGGTCAGCGCGCGCCTGAGCCGCGGCGGCCGGCTGCGCATCGAAGTCGCCGACAACGGTCCCGGCGTGCCGGATGCCCTGGCGGCCCACATCTTCACGCCGTTTTTCTCGACCAAGCGGCAGGGCAGGGGCATCGGCCTGGCGATGGTACGCCATCTGGTGCACGCCAATGGCGGCACCGTGCGCTACGCGCGTTCGGTCGGCGCCGGCGCGCGTTTCATCCTGACGTTCTGACCCGCACCATATCGACGTGCATGATGCCGTCTTCGTCGTACGGGGCGGTCACGGTGCGGAAGCCGTAGCCGCCGTAGAATTCTTCCAGATGCGCCTGGGCGCCGATGCGGAAGTCGTGACCGGGATGCAGCTTTTCGGCCAGCGGAATTGCCTTGGCCAGCAGCTCGTGGCCGATGCCGCTGCCGCGCGCCGCTTGCGTGGTCAGTACGCGGCCCAGCGACATCTCGTCGAATTTCACGCCGGGCGGGACGCAGCGCAGATAGGCCACCAGGGTGCGCTGACCATCGATCTCGCGCCAGCCCATCAGGTGATGGCATTGCGGATCGCAGCCATCGATATCGGGATACAAGCAGGTTTGCTCGAGCACGAAGACCTGCTGCCGCTGGCGCAGCACCTCGTACCAGTCGGCGCGCGGGATATCGTCAAAAGCCAGCCAGTGCCACTCAATCATTGTTGTTCCCGTCCAGTCAAAACAACGATTGTATGTGAAAAAGGCCGGCGCCTCTTGCGAGGGGCCGGCCGTTGTGGCGCCGAGGTCGATCAGACGATGGTCAGGGTCACGTCGATGTTGCCACGGGTGGCGTTCGAATATGGGCAGACGATGTGGGCGGCGGCGACCAGCTTTTCAGCGGTGGCGCGGTCCAGGCCCGGCAGCGAGATCTTGTGCTCCACCTGGATCGCGAAGCCGGTCGGCACAGGGCCGATGCCGACCGAGGTTTCGATCGAGGTGTCCGCCGGCACGGCGATCTTGTCGCGGCCACCGACGAATTTCATCGCGCCGATGAAGCAGGCGGCGTAGCCCGAAGCGAACAGCTGTTCCGGGTTGGTGCCTTCGCCGCCGGCGCCGCCCAGTTCTTTCGGGGTGCTCAGTTTGACGGTCAGGTGGCCGTCCGACGAAGCCGATTGGCCTTCGCGGCCGCCGGTGGTTTTAGCGTGAGCGGTGTACAGTACTTTTTCGAGCGACATGATGATTTCCTTTCAGTGTATGGAACCAATTAAGTTTAGTGAACTATTCAATCGCTTGCTATCTACCTTAGGGTATAACAGCTTGCTAATCTACTACAGTTTGCGCCGTTTGCAGCGCCGATGTGTTCACTATACATAGCACGCGATCTAATAGCAAGCTATATTTGCAAAAATTTGTAACTGCGCTGTTTCTGCTGGGCCGCGCCGGCGGACGATCATGCCAGCACGGCGTACGGGATCGGTTTGATGACCCGATACGCCTGCGCGCACTGGCGCCGGCAGGCGGGGGCAGTGGACAGCACACGCTGCATCACTGCGGCCGGCACACCGCGACAGGTCAGGTAGCGCCGCGCTTCCGCCACCCCCGCCACGTACATCAGCGACACGCCATACTGCACGTATTCGGACATCAATCGGTTTTGCCTGCGCTCTTCGATCTCCATGGCGACCTCCGTGGTGACACAACAGACGAACGTTGGGGCGCGGCCCGTTGTGGCCGCGCCGCCGGCTCAGGTGCGGTTGATCGACAGGCCGCCGTCGATCAGCGAAGCGGTACCGCTGACGAAGCTGGAATCGTCCGAGGCGAAGTACAGCACCGAGCGCGCCACTTCCTCCGGTGTCGCCACGCGTTTCAGCGCGTGCAGGCCGGTGACGAACGCGGTCTTCTCGGGCGTGTCGTTCATCTCGCGGTACATGTCGGTGTCCACCGCGCCTGGCAGGATGGCGTTGACGCGCACGTTCTGTGGGCCGTATTCGGCTGCCAGCGCCTGGGTCAGGCCGATCAGGCCGGACTTGCTGGCGGCGTAGGCGGCGACGCCGGGGAAGGCCGCGCTGTAACCGACGAAGGTGGAGGTGAAGATCAGCGAGCCGCCGCCGTGCTTGAGCATGGCGGGAATCTGGTATTTGGCGCCGAGGAAGGAGCCGGTCAGGTTGATGGCCAGCGTGTCGTTCCAGCCGGCTGCCGACACGCCGGTGCTGGGGCCGGCCTCGCCCAGCGTGCCGGCGTTGTTGAAGGCGATGTCCAGGCGGCCGTAGCGTTCTATGGCCAGGTCGGCCAGGGCCTGGGCGTAGTCTTCCGAGCGGACGTCGCCGGCCAGGCTGACGGCCTGGCCGCCGGCCGCTTCGATTTCCGCCACCAGGCTGGCCAATTCGTCGGCGCGGCGCGCGCCGAGCACCAGTTTGGCGCCTTCGGCGGCGAACAGTTTTGCGGTGGCGCGGCCGATGCCGGCGCTGGCGCCGGTGATCAGGGCGACTTTGTTGTTCAGACGGTTCATGGTGCAACTCCTGTAAGTGATGGTGAGTGATTGCCCTGGCGGGATGAAACCAGTATGGTTCAGGATGTCTGTCTGGATAAGTCACCAGATCCCGCATCAGGTTTTCGGAAAAGCCGAACAATCATGAAACTCGAAGGCATCAACACGTTTGTATTGGTGGCGGAAACCGGCTCGCTGAGCGAGGCGGCGCGCCGCCTGCGCGTGTCGCGCTCGGTGGTCAGCGAACGGCTGTCGGAGCTGGAGCGCTCGCTCGGCGCCAGCCTGCTGCAGCGCTCCACGCGCAAGGTCACCGTCACCGAGGATGGCGCCGCGTTCCTGGTGCGCGCGGCGCGCATCGTGCGCGAGGTGGCGGACGCCACGGCCGATCTGTCGGAGCGGCGCGGCACGCTGGCCGGGCCGCTGCGCATTTCGGCGCCGGTCACCTTCGGCCGCCTGCATCTGGGGCCGGCGCTGTACGGTTTCCTGGCCGCCTATCCCGACATCCAGATCACGCTGGACCTGAACGACCGCCGCGTCGACGCCTCGTCGGACGGCTTCGACGCCATCATCCGCCACGGCCCGCTCGCCGATGCCTACCTGGTGGCCTGGCAGCTGGCGGCCAGCCGCCGCGTGCTGGTGGCGGCGCCGTCGTATCTGGCGCAATACGGTACGCCCGCCACGCCGGCGCAGCTGGAGGGCCATCGCGGCATCTTTTACAGCAACCGCGGCGGCGCCGACTGGCGTTTCAGCCGCCAGGGACAGACCCATGTCGTGCAGGGGCGGCCGGTGCTGGTGCTGAACAACGGCGACATGATGCGCGATGCCGCCATCGCCGGCCTGGGCATCACGCTGCTGCCGATGTTCATCATCAGCGAGGCGCTCAAGTCGGGCGCGTTGCGGGTGGTCGAGGTCGGCATGGAGGCGGAGCAGGAATACCTGTACATCGCCCACGCCGACGGCCGCGATCCGCCGGCCAAGCTGCGCGCGCTGGCTGACTGGCTGCGCCAGGCCTTCGGCAGCCCGCCGTACTGGGAGCGCTGAGTTGTAATTGATAATGATTCCCATTACGTGTAAGATGCGGTGATGACCAGACCATCGCATGCCATGTTCGATCTGCCGCTTCCCCCCGGCCCCGCTGCTGCCGCCGCCTTTCCCGCATCGATGCGGGAGGGGACCGGTGCGCCGCGTCCGATGCAACCGGATGTGAAGGCCGCGTCGTGAAGAAGCTCTGGTTCCAGCTGCACTGGTTCGTCGGCATCACGGCCGGCACGGTCCTGATGGTGATCGGCCTGACCGGCGCCATCCTGGCGTTTCGCGAACAGATCCTGGACGCGCTGAATCCCGGCGTGCGCAACGTCGCGGTGCAGGATGCGCCGGTGCTGTCGCCGCAGCAGTTCGCCGTGGCGGCGCGCGCGCTCAAGCCCGAAGCGCGCGTCACCAGCATCATCCTGTACGACACGCCCGGTGCCAGCGCCCGCGTCGGCCTGGCGCCGCCGCCCGGCCAGCGCAAGGGCGAAACGATTTATCTCGATCCCTACACCGCCGCGCCGCTGCCGGCGCTGCGCGGCGACGAGTTCTTCGAATGGGTGGAGCAGCTGCACCGCTTCCTGCTGATGCCGCGCGATCAGGGCAAGATGTTTACCGGCGTGCTGGCGTTCTGCCTGCTGGGTCTGACCCTGACCGGGCTGTATCTGCGCTGGCCGCGCCGCCTGTGGGACTGGCGCACCTGGCTGACGTTCGACCCGCGCATGAAGGGGCGCTCCTTCCTGTGGGGCCTGCACTCGGTGGCGGGCACCTGGGTGATGCTGGTGTTCCTGGTGTTCACGCTGTCCGGCGTGTACTGGGCCTTCGACCCGATCCGCGACATGGCCGACGGCTGGATGGGCACACTGCGTCCGCCGCGCGCAGCGGCGCCGGCGAAACCCAATGCGCCCAAGGCCGCCAGGGCGGACAGGCCGAAGGATGAACCGGCCGATCTGACCGCGGCCTGGGACACCTTCCGGAAGAACGCGCCCGGCTGGCATATGGCCTTCCTGCGTCCGCCCGAGAAAGCCAGGCAGCCGATGCAGATCCTGTGGGTGGCCAGCGACGCGCCACACCTGCGTGCGCGCAGCAGCATGTCGATCGATCCGCAGAGCGGCGAACTGCTGAAGCATGAACTGTACGCCGACAAGCCGCTCGGCGCGCGCTTCCAGTCGGTGATCTATCCGCTGCACCTCGGCACTTATTACGGCATCGCCGGCCAGATCATCGTGTTCATCGCCGCGCTGGCGCTGCCGGGCTTCGGCATCACCGGCTGGATGCTGTACCTGAAGCGCCGCAGGCAGAAACGCAGCGCCCGCGCCGAGCGCGCGCAGTTCACCGCTGGCGCGCCGCCCGCCGCTGGCGCGGAGCCGGTCCTGATGGCCTACGCCAGCCAGACCGGCCAGGCCGAACGCGTGGCGCTGCAGAGCGCCGCCGCACTGCAGAAAGCCGGCGTGGCGGTGCACGTGCAGTCGCTGGAAGAACTGACGCCGCCGCTGTTGGGCCAGTACCGGCGCGCGCTGTTCGTCGCCAGCAGCTTCGGCGAAGGCGAGCCGCCGGACAGCGCACGCCGCTTCAGCCGCCTGCTGCAATCGGCCAGGGAGGAATTCCAGCATCTGCAGTACGCCGTGCTGGCGCTGGGCGACCGCAATTACAGCCAGTTCTGCGGCTTCGGCCACACGCTGGACCGGCGCCTGGCCTACATGGGCGCGCGGCCACTGCAGCCGGTGATCGAAGTCGACAACGGTGACGCCGGCGCCCTCGCGCGCTGGGGCAACGCGCTGCGCGGCCTGATGGGCGGCATGGCCGACGTGGCCGACGTCGCCCTCAACGCCGCCGCCGCCGACAGCGAATACGCCAGCTGGCAGCTGGCCGGGCGCAAGCTGCTGAATCCGGGCAGCGTCGGCCTGCCGCTGTATGAAATCACGCTGACCGGCGTCAGCGCCGACTGGCGCCCGGGCGCGCTGGTGGATATCTGGCCTGGCCACTACGACAGCGACGCGGCGCCGCGCCGTTACTCGCTGGCGTCGCTGCCGCAGGATGGCGTGATGCAGCTGATCGTGCGCCAGGTGCGCTGCGAACGCGGCCTGGGGCTAGCGTCAGGCTGGCTGACGGCGCGGGCGGCGATAGGCGACGAAGTGCGCGTGCGCCTGGTCGCCAATCCGGCATTCGATGCCGGCCCTGCTGACGCGCCGGCGATCTACATCGGCAACGGTTCCGGCATCGCCGGCCTGCGCGCGCACCTGCGCGCGCGCATGCAGCAGGGCGCGCAGCGCAACTGGCTGATCTTCGGCGAGCGCCAGCGCGAGCATGACGCCGTCTGCGCCGATGAAATCCGCGCATGGCATGCGCACGGCTATCTGCCCGAACTGGACCTGGTCTACTCGCGCGACGCCGACGGCGGCGGCTATGTCCAGGACCGCATGCGCGACAGGAGCGATGCCATCCGTGGCTGGATCGCCGGCGGCGCCGTGATCTACGTCTGCGGCAGCCTGCAAGGCATGGCCGGCGGCGTCGACGACGCGCTGGCCGCCATCCTCGGCCGCGAACAGCTGGCGCAGCTGGCGGAAGCGGGCCGCTACCGCCGCGACGTCTACTAAGATCGGGGTCAGAGCCGACATTCGGCCCCCGATTTTACAAGGCGGTTTCGAAGCCTTCGAGGACGTTGACGACGTTGACGCCCAGTTCTTTCACGGCATAGCCGCCCTCGAAAATAAAGGCGGTCGGCAGATTCAGCCAGGCCAGGCGTTCGCCGATTTTCAGGTAATCGCTGGTCTGCAGCGCAAAGCGCGACAGCGGATCGCCGGCAAAGGTGTCCACGCCCAGCGATACCACCAGCGCGTCGGGGGCGAAGCCGCCGATGCGGATGCAGGCCGTTTCCAGCGCCGCGAACCAGGCTGGCGTGCTGGCGCCGGCCGCCAGCGGCAGGTTGAGGTTGTAGCCGGCGCCGGCGCCTTCGCCGCGCTCGTCGGCATGGCCCAGGTAGAACGGGTATTCGTTGCGCGGGTCGGCGTGGATGGAGATGAACAGCACGTCGTCGCGGTTGTAGAAGATGCTCTGGGTGCCGTTGCCGTGGTGGTAGTCGATGTCGAGGATGGCGACCTTGCGCGCGCCGTCATCGAGCATGTGCTGCGCCGCCAGCGCGGCGTTGTTGAGGAAGCAGTAGCCGCCGAAGAAGTCCTTGCCCGCGTGGTGGCCCGGCGGCCGGCTCAGCACGAACGCGCCGCGCTCGCCCAGCCGCAGCGCATGCGCCGCGTTGACGGCGCAGTCGGCGCCGGTCTTGGCGGCGGTCCAGGTGCCGGCCGTCAGCGGCGTGCCGCTATCCATCGAATACAGGCCCATGCGCGCGCTGAAGTTGTCCGGCTCGATGTCGGCGCGCAGCGTGCGCACCGGCCATACGGACGGGAAGGCGTCGCGCTGCGCGTTGGCCGGGTCCAGCGCCACCCATTCGCTCCAGGCGTTGCGCAGGAAGTGCAGGTAGCGCGGCGTGTGGATGCGTTCCAGCGACATCAGCGGCACGCCGTGCGGGGTGACGATGCGGCCCAGGCCGCGCCGGCCCAGTTCCGCCAGCACCGAGTCGACGCGCTCCGGCTTTTCAAAGCAGGGCACCTGCTGGCCGCGGAAGAATTCGTGGCGGCCGCGGTGCTGCGCGTGCAGCTCGTTGTAGAAGGTGAGCATCAGTCACAGTCCAGGCGCGACTGGCACAGATTGCTGTTGCGGTAGGCCGCCACATAATCGTCGAAGTTGGTTTGCGGCGCGGCTTCCATCTCGGCCTGTTCGGCCAGCGAGACGGCGGCCAGGCCGTCGAAATACGCCGCCTCCTCGGCACTGGGCGGGTGGCTGCGGAAGTAGGCCGCGTGCTTTTCGCTCTGCGCCAGCGCGAAGGCGTTGAACGAGTTGCCGTGCGCGCGCAGCGCTTGCAGCACCTGGGCCGATGGCGTCAGCGACGGGTCCTGCAGCTTGCGCGCCTGTACCGCCAGCGCGTCTGCGTGGGCGCTGTCGCCGCGCAGCGTGTCCAGCAGTTCGGCGGCCGGGCGGATGCGCTCCAGCAGTTGCGCGCCCCACACGGTCAGCGGCACTTCGGCGCCGTCGTGGTTCAGGGTCAGGCCCGGACGGCGGCCTTCCTTGACGGTGCGCGCGAAGTTCTCGGTGTAGCGCGCGCTCTGTTCCGGCGTCACCGGCGGGCTGTCCTCGAGCGCGCAGAACAGCAGGAACGCGTCGAGCAGGCGGCCGGCCTGCTGGTTGATGCCGACCGGCTCGAACGGGTCGACGTCCATGCAGCGCACTTCGATGTACTGCACGCCGCGCGCGCACAGCGCCTGGATCGGCCGCTCGCCGGTCTGGATCACGCGCTTGGGGCGGATGGTCGAGTAGTACTCGTTCTCGATCTGCAGCACGTTGGTGTTCAGCTGTATCCATTCGCCGTCGCGCTTGGTGCCCAGCCTGGCATACGGCTGGTACGGCTGGTTGACCGCCTTGGTCAGCGCGGCGACATAGCTGTCGAGACAGTTTTCGTGCGGGCTCAGGCCCGATTGCGCATCGTTCTGGTAACCGAGGTCGCTCATGCGCAGGCTGGTCGCGTACGGCAGATACAGGGTGTCGGCCGACAGCGTCTCCAGCTTGTGCGCGCGGCCGCGCAGGAAGCCGGCCGACAGCACCGGCGAGGCGCCGAACAGGTACATCAGCAGCCAGCTGTAGCGGCGGAAGTTGCGGATGGTGGCCAGGTAGGCCTCCGACTGGTAGGCGCGCGCGCTCAGCTTCTTGCCGCCGTCTTCGTGCTCGGCCAGCACGCGCCACAGGCGTTCGTCCAGCGAGTAGTTGTAGTGGATGCCGGCGATGCACTGCATCGCCTTGCCGTAGCGCAGCGCCAGGCCGCGGCGGTACACGTGCTTGAGCGTGCCGAGGTTGGAGGTGCCGTACCAGGCGATCTCGATCTGGTCTTCCGGCGGCAGCTCGCATGGCATCGACTGGCTCCACAGCAGCTCGTCGCCCAGCTTGCTGTAGGCGTAGCGGTGGATGCCGTCGAGTTTGGCGATGGTGGCGCCGATGTCGGCTTCGGCCGGGGTGATGAATTCCAGCAGGGTTTCAGCGTAGTCGGTGGTGATCTGCGGATGGGTCAGCGCCGATCCCAGCGCCACCGGATGCGGCGTGTGCGCCAGGTGGCCGGCGCGATCGACGCGCAGGGTCTCCCGTTCAATGCCACGCAAGCCGCCAGCCAGCACGGCGCGGTGTTTTTCTTCGGCCAGCAAGGCCAGGCGTCGTGTCAAAAGAGTTGGCAATTTGAAATCCTTTCTGGTGCAGCAAATAAATTATTGGTGCTGAGAGTAACCGAAATTGGCCGAACTCGCCGGCGGGCGGCAAAAAGAGCATTTTAACAAAAGCGGCGCCGCCGCTTCGGTGCGGCAAACGACACGCGGCCGCCGACTTTTGCCACACCGGACGAAATGTTTGGCAAACAGGAAAATTTGGCGATCCAGTTGAGGCTGCTCATAATCGGACATCGGCGCATAAAGATGCGGAGAAGCAAGATGAGTAACCAAAACGGTATGTATCGTTCGGTATTATTCCTTGATGCTGGTGTGGCCGATGCCGCGGCACTGGCAGAGGGTGTTGCGGACGATGTGTTGGTCGTGAAACTGGTTTCATGGCGCAACGGCGTCGAGCAGATCGCCAGCGTGTTGCGCCAGTATCAGGACCTGGACAGCGTCCAGATCGTCTCGCACGGCGCCGCCGGCCAGATCCAGCTCGGCACCTCGGTGCTGGACCGCGCCCACCTGGCCGATTACCAGGAAGCGCTGCAGGAATGGGGCGCGGCGCTGCGCCCCGGCGGCGATCTGCTGCTGTATGGCTGCGATGTCGCGGCCGGCGACGCGGGCCAGGCCTTCATCGACGGCCTGGCGCAGGCCACCGGTGCCGATGTGGCCGCTTCGACCGATGCCACCGGCAGCAGCGCGCTGGGCGCCAACTGGGACCTGGAGCGCAGCACCGGCAGCATCGACAGCGCCGCCGTGCTGAGCGCCCAGGCCGAACAGGATTACGCCCACACGCTGAACCTGGCCAACAACGGCGCCAACGGCACCATCACCTTCAACACCAATGCCGACGTCACGCTGCTCAACGCCACCGGCCTCGGTCCGGCCGGCGTGGTCCACGTCGACAACATCCTGAACCTCGGCTTCGACCTGTACGCGCAAAGTTCGAACGGCGGCGGCGTCACGGTGGTCAACGCCAACGGCAACAGCCTGATCGGCCTGCCGCTGACCGACGACCGCCTGACCGTCAACGGTTCGCTGCTGTCGCCGGTCACCTATGTCGACCTGCGCGCCAACAGCGGCGTGTTCGACATGGTCAGCGTCAACCTCGGCAGCGGCAGCCTGGTCGGCAACCTGCTGGGCACCGTGATCTTCACCGTCTACGCGCTGGACGCCAACTACCAGCCGACCGGCGTCGGCGTTTCGCTGACCAGTCTGGTGGTCAACCAGTACGGCCTGCTGAACTTCGCCTCGATGGCCGACTTCAAGGGCATCTACGGCATCCGCATCGTCAACCCGTTGGGCTTCGAGGTGGCGATCGACGACCTGCAGGTGGCCAATGCGCGCGCCGCCAACACCATCACCTCGGCCGCCTACAACGCCGGCACCGGCGTGCTGAGCCTGAACGCCACCGGCATCCGCGCCGGCGACGCCATCGACCCGACCAAGTTGACCATCACCGGCGCCAACGGCGCCAGCTACACGCTGACCTCGCCGGTGGTGAGCGCCAGCAGCAGCACCGCCGCCAGCATCACGCTCAACGCGGCCGACAAGCTGGCCATCAACGGCCTGCTCAACAACAACGGTAGCGCCAGTGTCGACGGCACCAGTTTCAACGTGGCGGCCGCCGCCAACTGGGACAGCAATCTGAGCAACGGCGTCGACCTGAGCGGCAATCCCATCACGGTCAGCAACGTGCAACTGCCGACCATCAGCGCGGCCAGCTTCAATGCCGCCACCGGCGTGCTGACCGTCACCGGCAGCAACCTGGTGGGCGTGGTCGGCGCCGCCAACGACATCACGGTGGCCAAGCTGACGCTGAAAGGCGAGGGCGGCGCCACGCGCACCCTGACCACCAGCGGCAACGTGGAGGTGTTGAGTTCGACCTCGTTCGCCGTCACGCTGAGCGGCGCCGACGCCAGCGCGGTGGCGGCGCTGCTGAACAAGAACGGCGCCATCTCGGCCGGCGGCACCAGCTACGTGCTGTCGGCCGCCGACGACTGGAACAGCGCGATCGGCAACACCAACACGGCGGTCGGCGGCGTCAGCGTGGTGGTCAGCAATGCGGTCAACAGCGCGCCCACCATCACCGGCGCGGCCGCCGCCAATGTCAACGACAACGCCACCATCCAGCCGTTCGGCGGCGTCACCGTGGCCGACGTCAACGGCGACAACGTCAGCCTGACCATCAGCTTCAACGCCGCCAACGGCACGCTGAGCGGCGCCGGCCTGGCGGGCGGCAACGGCAGCTACACCCTGAGCGCCAGCTCGCCGGCGGCGCTGACGGCGCAGCTGAAGGCGCTGGTGTTCACGCCGACCGCCAACCAGGCCGCGGTCGGCGTCGGCGTCAACACCACCTTCACGCTGACCGCCACCGACAGCAACGGCGCCGCCAGCGCGGCCAACAGCGCCACCGTGATCACCGCCACCTCGGTCAACGATGCGCCGGTGCTGAGCGGCGTCGCGGCCGGCCAGAGCATGACGGCCGGCGGCACCCTGCGTCCGTTCGCCAGTGTCACGCTGAGCGATCCGGACGTGGGCGCCACCGTGATCGTGACGGTGACGCCGGACAGCGCGTCCAAGGGCGCGTTCACGGCCGCCTCGCTGGCGGCGTCCGGCTTCGTCACCACCGACGGCGGCGTCAGCTATACCATGGCGGCCTCGGCGCCGTCAGCCGCCCAGGCCGCGCTGCAGGCGCTGGTGTACAAGAGCACCACGGGGCTGAACGCCACCACCACCTTCACCGTCACCATGAACGACGGCAGCGTGATCGTCACCAACAATGCCACCACGGTGGTGTCGGCGGCGCCGAGCAGCACCACGGCGCTGACGGTGGCGTTCTCCCACGACAGCGGCATCAGCAACAGCGACCTGATCACCAACGTCGCCGGCCAGACCATTTCCGGCACGCTCAGCGGCAACCTGGCCGGCGGCGAATCGGTGCAGGTATCGCTGGACAATGGCGCCACCTGGACCAACGCCACGGCCAGCGTGGGCGCCAGCACCTGGTCGCTGGCCAATCAGACCCTGAGCGGCAGCGGCACGCTGCAGGTGCGCGTCACCAATCCGGGCGGCAGCAGCACCCCGCTCAGCGCCAGCTACGTGCTGGACACCACCGCGCCCACCACCACCAATGGCAGCGTGGCGTTCTCCGCCGACACCGGCGCCAGCGGCACCGACCTGATCACGAAGACGGCGGCGCAGACCATCAGCGGCACGCTGGGCGCCAATCTGGCGGCCGGCGAGCATGTGGAAGTCTCGCTCAACAATGGCGCCAGCTGGGCGGTGGCCAGCGCCACCGGCGCCAACAGCTGGCAACTGGCCGGCCAGACCCTCGCCGGCAGCAACACCCTGCAGGTGCGCGTGGTGGATGCGGCCGGCAACGCCGGTCCGGTCAGCAGTAACGCCTATGTGCTGGATACCGCCGCGCCGACCGCCGCGCTGAGCATCAACGTCACCGTGCTCGGCAACGGCCAGACGGTGCCGGTCACGGTCAGCTTCAGCGAGACGCCATACAACCTGTCGCTGGCCAGCTTCACCGGCGTCAACGGCACGGTCGGCAATCTGCAGGCCACCGCCGACCCGCGCGTGTATACCATCGATTTCACCCCGAACGGCGGCCTGGGCGGTCTGCTCGGCAGCGTGCAGCTGGCGGCCGGCGGCTACACCGACGCGGCCGGCAACAGCGGCCAGGCGGCCGGCTCGCTGGCGGTGTCGATCTCGCTGGGCCCGACGGTGCTGATCACCAGCGACAAGGCGGCCATGCACACGGGCGACACCGCCAACATCACCTTCACCTTCAGCGCGACGCCGGTCGGCTTCACCGCCAGCGATATCGTGGTCAGCGGCGGCACCCTCAGCGGCCTGGCCGCCACCGCCAACCCGGCGGTGTACACGGCGGTGTTCACGCCGGGCGCCAATGTCACGGCCAACGCCTCGATCACCGTCACCGGCGGCAGCTATACCGACGGCCTGGGCCTGACCGGCGCCACCGGCCTGTCGCCGCTGATCGCGGTCGACACCCGGGCGCCCACCCTGGCCATCACCAGCGATGTGGCGGCGGTCCACAGCGGCACCAGCGCCACCATTACATTCACCTTCAGCGAAGTGCCGGTCGGCTTCACCGCCAGCGACGTCACGGTCAGCAACGGCACGCTGAGCAATTTCAGCGCCACCCTGAATCCGCTGGTGTACACCGCCACCTTTACGCCCAACAACGGCGTGGCCAGCGGCGCGGCCGGCATCTCGGTCGCGGCCGGCGCCTACACCGACCTGGCCGGCAACAGCGGCGGCGCCGGCGCGCCGCCATCGATCAGCATCGACACGCTGGCGCCGAGCACCGTCACCACCGGCGTCAGCTTCTCCAACGACACCGGCGCCAGCAGCACCGACCTGGTCACGAAGACGGCGGCGCAGACCATCAGCGGCACGCTGGGCAGCGCGCTGCAAGCGGGCGAGGTGGTGCAGGTGTCGCTCGACAACGGCGTCACCTGGGCCAATGCCAGCGCCGCGACGGGCGCCAGCAGCTGGAGCCTGAGCGGCGTCACGCTGGCCGGCAGCAATACCTTGCAGGTGCGCGTCAATGACGCCGCCGGCAATCACGGCAACGTCTTCAGCACCGGCTATGTGCTGGACACCACCGCGCCGGGCGTGCAGGTCAGCTCCGACCTGGCGGCGCTGAATGCCGGCCAGGTGGCGCACCTGACCTTCGTCTTCAGCGAGGCGCCGTCCAACTTCGGCGCCGGCTCGATTGCCGTCACCGGCGGCGCCATCAGCAACCTGGTGGCCACCGCCAATCCGCTGGTGTACACCGCCGTGTTCACGCCGACCGCCGGCCAGAGCGCGCTCAGCGCCACGGTGCAGGTGCAGGCCAACGGCTACACCGACGTCGCCGGCAATGGCGGCGCCGCCAGCGCGCAGCTGCCGATCATCGTCAACACCACCCTACCGTCGATGCTGATCACCAGCGACCACCTGACGCTCAAGGGCGGCGAGACGGCCAACCTGACCTTCACCTTCAGCACGCCGCCGACCGGCTTCACGGCCGGCGACATCGCCGTCAGCAACGGCACCCTGAGCGGCTTCAGTGCCACCGTCAATCCGCTGGTCTACACCGCCGTGTTCACTCCCACCGCCGGGCTGGCGGCCGGCGCCGCCACCATCAGCGTCGCCGCCGGCAGCTACACGGATGCGTTCGGCAACAGCGGCAACGCCGCCGCCGGCCCCAATATCAGCATCGACACGGTGGCGCCGAGCGTGGCCATCACCAGCAGCGTCAGCGCGCTCAAGGCCGGCGAGACCGCGCTGATCACCTTCACCTTCAGCGAGGCGCCGACCGGCTTCACGGCCGCCGACGTCACGGTCAGCGGCGGCGCGCTGAGCGCACTGGCGGCCAGCGCCGATCCGCTGGTCTACACCGCCGTGTTCACGCCGACCGCCGGCATCCAGAACGTCTCGGCCAACATCAGTATCGCCGCCGGCGGCTTTACCGATGCCGCCGGCAATGCCAACGGCGGCGCGGCGACGCCGCCGCTGACCATCGATACCCAGGCGCCGACCGCGGTGGCCAACACCGTGGTGTTCTCGGCCGACACCGGCAGCAGCGCCACCGATCTGGTCACCAACACCGCCGCGCAGACCATCAGCGGCACCCTGGCCAGCCCGCTGGGCAATGGCGAATTCGTCGAAGTCTCGCTCGACAACGGCGCCAGCTGGACCAGTGCCGGCGGCGCCGGCAGCGCCTGGTCGCTGAGCGGGCAGACCCTGACCGCCAGCAATACGCTGCAGGTGCGCGTCAGCGACACCGCCGGCAACCACGGCACGGCGTTCTCGGTCAACTACGTGCTGGACAACACCGCGCCGACGGTCAGCATCGGCAGCAGCGCCAGCGCGCTCAAGGCCGGCCAGACCGCCGTCATCACCTTCACCTTCAGCGAGGCGCCGTCCGGTTTCGACCTCGGCGATCTGAACGCCAGCGGCGGCACCCTGAGCGGCCTGACCGCCACCGCCAATCCGCTGGTGTACACCGCCACCTTCACCCCCACCGCCAACCTGGACAATGGCAGCGGCGCGGTGACGCTGACGGCCGGCGGCTACACCGACAAGGCCGGCAACGCCGGCGGCGGCGCCAGCCTGCCGGCCTTCCCGGTCGACACCCAGGCACCGGCCACCACCGGCGCCAGCGTGGTGTTTTCCAGCGACAGCGGCGCCAGCGGCGACCTGGTGACCAATGCCGCCAGCCAGACCATCAGCGGCACGCTGAGCGCCAATCTGCAGAACGGCGAAACGGTGGAAGTCTCGCTCGACAACGGCAACACCTGGCTGACCGCCAGCGGCAGCGCCGGCACGCCCGGCTGGTCGCTGGCCAACCAGACCCTGAGCGCCGGCCCTGGCCACAATGTGCAGGTGCGCGTCAGCGATGCCGCCGGCAACCACGGCGCCGCCTTCAGCGCCGGCTACACCCTGGACCAAAGCGCGCCGGGCCTGGTCATCACCAGCAGCAAGCTGGTGCTCAACAGCGCCGATGCGCCACTGATCACCTTCACCTTCAGCGAAACGCCGGTCGGCTTCAGCGCGGCCAGCGTGACCGTGGCCGGCGGCACGCTGAGCGGCTTTGCCGCCACCGCCAATCCGCTGGTGTACACCGCCGTGTTCACGCCGACCGCGGGCCAGACCGCCGGCGTGGGCCTGATCTCGGTGGCGGCCGGCGCCTACACCGACCTGGCCGGCAACAACGGTCTGGCCGCGGCCGCGCCCAACCTGTCGTTGGCGACGGCGGCGCCCGGCGTGGCCATCCTCAGCGACGTCGCCGCGCTCAAGGCCGGCGACACCGCCAACATCACCTTCAAGTTCAGTTCGGCGCCGGTGGGCTTCACCGTGGGCGACGTCACGGTCGGCGGCGGCACGCTGAGCGGCTTCACCGCCACCGCCGATCCGCTGGTGTACACGGCGGTGTTCACGCCGGTCAGCGGCGTCAACAGCGCCAGCGGCGCGATCAGTATCGCCAACAACAGTTACACCGACATCCTGGGCAACCCGGGCGTGGGCGGCAGCATGACCGCCATCGCCATCGACACGCTGGCGCCGACCCTGAGCATCGCCAGCAGCGTCGCCGCCGTCAACGGCACCGGCACGGCGCTGATCACCTTCACCTTCAGCGAGGCGCCGGCGGCGTTCAGCCTGGGCGACATCAGCGCCAGCAACGGCACCCTGAGCAACCTGGTGCAGAGCGCCAACCCGCTGGTGTACACGGCGCTGTTCACGCCGGCCGCGAATGTGGCGGCGGCCAACGCGGTGATCAGCGTGGCGGCCGGCGCCTACGCCGACGCGGCCGGCAACGGCGGCGCGGCCGGCAGCTCGGCGCCGATCGCCGTCGACACCTTGCCGCCGGCGCTGGTCAACAGCACGGTGCTGTTCTCCAGCGACACCGGCAGCAGCAGCACCGACCTGATCACGCGCAGCGCGGCCCAGACCATCGCTGGCACGCTGGCCGGCGGCACCCTTGCCGCGGGCGATCGGGTCGAGGTGTCGCTAGACAACGGCGCCAGCTGGCAGATCGCCAACGCGCCGGTGGGCGGCGCCACCTGGTCGCTGAGCAACCAGACGCTGACCGGCTCCAACACCCTGCAGGTGCGCGTGACCGACCTGGCCGGCAACCACGGCGCCGTCAGTTCCTCTGCCTATGTGCTGGACACCACGGCGCCGACGGTGGCCATCAGCAGTAGCGCGGCCACGCTGCGCGCCGGCCAGAGCGCCACCATCAGCTTCACCTTCAGCGAAGCGCCGGCCGGTTTCACGCTCAGCGACCTGATCGCCACCGGCGGCACGCTCAGCAACTTCAGCGCCACCGCCAACCCGCTGGTGTACACCGTGCAGCTGACGCCGACGCCGGCGTACAACGGCAATGCCAGCGTCACGCTCGGCAACAACCTGTACAACGACGTGGCCGGCAACAGCGGCAGCGGCGCCACCTCGCCGGCGATCGTCATCGACACCCAGCCGCCGACGCTGGTCATCACCAGCAGCAGCAGCTCGCTGAAGGCCGGCGACAGCGCCACCATCATCTTCACCTTCAGCGATGCCCAGGCCGGCTTCAGCCTGGGCGACATCACCGCCAGCAATGGCACCCTGAGCGGCCTGAGCGCCACCGCCAATCCGCTGGTGTACACCGCCACCTTCACGCCCACGGCCGGCCTGGCCGGCGGCAACGCGGTGATCAGTGTGGCGTCCGGCCTGTACGCCGACGCCGCCGGCAACCTCGGCGGCGCCGCCAGCAGCGCGCCGATCGCGGTCGACACGCTGGCGCCGACCAGCAGCGGCGCCAGCGTGGCGTTCTCGGCCGATAACGGGGTCAGCGGCAGCGACCTGATCACCAACGCGCCGACGCAGATCCTCACCGGCACCCTGAGCGCGCCGCTGCAGGCCGGCGAAACCGTGCAGGTCTCGCTCGACAACGGCGTCACCTGGCTCAACGCGGTGTCCACCGGGCCGGGCATGTGGGCGCTGATGCCGCAGACGCTGAGCGGCAGCGGCACGCTGCAGGTGCGCGTCAGCGACGCCGCCGGCAACAGCGGCCCGGCGTTCGCGTCGGCCTACGTGCTGGACCAGACCGCGCCGGGCATGACCATCAGCAGCAGCGCCAGCACGCTCAAGGCCGGCGAGGCGGCGACGCTGACGTTTACCTTCAGCGAAGCGCCGGCCGGCTTCAGCGTGGCCGACCTGGTGGCCGTCAACGGCACCCTGAGCGGCTTTGCCGCCACCGCCAATCCGCTGGTGTACACCGTGGTGCTGACGCCCACCGCCGGTCTGAGCGGCAGCGCCGGCGTGACGCTGGCGCCGGGCCTGTACACCGACGCGGCCGGCAACGCCGGCGGCGCCGCGGCCTCGCCGCTGATCACGGTCGACACCGCGCCGCCGACGCTGGCCATCACCAGCAGCGCCGCCAGCCTGCGCATCGGCGAATCGGCGGTGATCACCTTCACCTTCAGCGAGGCGCCGGTCGGCTTCACGGCCGCCGACATCGCCGTGGCCGGCGGCACCCTGAGCGGCTTCGGCCTGACCGCCAACCCGCTGGTGTACACCGCGCTGTTCACGCCGACGCCGGGCGTGGCCAGCGGCAACGGCACCATCACCGTGGCCGGCGGCAGCTTCCTCGACGGCGCCGGCAATCCGGGCGTGGCCTCGGCGGTGCCGCCGACCAGCGGCAGCAGCACGGTGGTGTTCAGCGGCGATAGCGGCATCAGCAACAGCGACCTGATCACGAACAACCCGCTGCAGACCATCAGCGGCACGCTGGACAACGTGCCGCAAAGCGGCGAGACGGTGGAAGTTTCGCTCGACAACGGCGCCAGCTGGGTGCCGGCGCAACTGGCCGCCGGCAGCGGCAACTGGAGCCTGCCGGCCGCCATCCTCACCGGCAGCGGCGCGCTGCAGATCCGCGTCACCGACGGCGCCGGCAACCACGGCGCCGCCACGGTGGTGCCCTACACCATCGACCTGACCGCGCCGGGCGTGAGCATCGGCGCCAGCACCAGCGTGATGAAGGCCGGCGACAGCGCCACCCTGAGCTTCACCTTCACCGAGGTGCCGCAGGGCTTCAGCGCGGCCGACCTGACGGTCACCGGCGGCGCGCTCAGCGGCCTGGCCGCCACCGCCAACCCGCTGGTGTACACCGCCACCTTCACCCCGGCGGCCGGCTACAACGGCACCGCCAGCGTCACGCTGAATGCCGGCAGCTATACCGACATCGCCGGCAACGCCGGCCAGGGCGGCGCCGGCGCCGCCATCACGGTCGATGCGCAGCCGCCCACGCTGACCATCAGCAGCAACGCCGCCACGCTGAAGGCCGGCGAGACGGCGCAGATCACCTTCACCTTCAGCGAGGCGCCGGTCGGTTTCGCCGCCGGCGACGTCAGCGCCAGCGGCGGCATCCTGAGCGGCTTTGCCGCCACCGCCAATCCGCTGGTGTACACCGCCGTGTTCACGC